>QCJE01000003.1 GCA_003216235.1 Pelagibacteraceae bacterium AG-404-P07 | reverse complement strand
CTTGCAAAAGTACTATTTTCTTTATTTAATTGAGTATTAATTAATTAATCAACAAAGGAAATAAAATGAGAATAAATAAAATAATCTTGAGTTTTATTTCTGCTGTAGCACTATTATTATCTACATCTGTAACTTCTTTTGCAAAAGTAGTTGGAGATAAAATAATTTTAGGTTCTGCAATTTCATTAACTGGAAAATACTCATCTAATGGTGTTCATACTCAAAATGGTTACAACATGGCCGTTGACAGAATTAACAGCATGGGGGGTGTCAAAGTTGGTGGAAAAACTTATAAGTTTGAAATCATTTATTATGATGATGAGTCAAACCCAAAAAGAGCAGCACAGCTAGCAGAAAGATTAATCTCACAAGATGGTGTTGAGTTTATGCTTGGCCCATACAGTTCGGGACTTACAAAAGCAATTGCTCCTGTAACAGAAAAATATGGTGTACCAATGGTAGAAGCAAATGGTGCTTCTAGATCTTTGTTTACTAAAGGTTACAAATATCTATTTGCAGTTTTAGCTCCAGCTAACTTGTATCTTGATGTAGCTATTGAAACTGCAGTAGAGTTGAATGGTGGAAAAGGTGTAAGAATTGCTCAAGCATTTGAACAAGATGCTTTTTCACAAGACGTAAGATTAGGTATTTTAGATGCAGCAAAAAGAACTGGATCTGAGATTATAATCGATGATAAATTACCAAAAGAGCTTAACGATATGGCTGCAACACTGGTTAAAGTTAAACAAATGAAACCAGATGTTTTAGTTGTATCAGGCCATACAAAAGGTGCATTAACAGCAATTAGACAAATTGCTGAAATGAAAGTAGATGTTCCAATGTTAGCGATGACACACTGCGATGCTGCGAAATTATCAAAACAACATGGTAAAAACTCTCAGTATGCTCTTTGTGCCTCTCAATGGCATAAAACATTAACTTATAAAGATGACTTCTTTAAAGATGGTATGACTTATGCGGCAGACTTTACAAAAGAGTTTGGATACGATCCGCCATACCAAGCAGCTGAGTCTTCAGCAGCATTATTGGTTTTTAAAGATGCATTTGAAAGAGCTAATTCTTTTGATCAAAAGAAAGTAAGAGATGCTCTTGCAGCAACTAACATGCAAACATTTTATGGAAACATAAAGTTCGCACCAGGTGGTCAAAATGTTGACAAGCCGATGGTACTTTTCCAAGTTATGTGTGATAGTGCTGGGAAATGTGAAAACAAAGTTGTAGCTCCACTTAAGTGGGCATCAGCTAAGTTGATTCACCCAGTTCCTAAGTGGTCTGAAAGATAATAACAAATCTATAAATACCCCCTAAACTCTAGGGGGTATTTTTTTTTAAAGGCAAATTATGGATTTCATGGTTTTTCAATATCCAATGATAAGCGTTCAAGCTTGCTTGGATGGAATACTTTTAGGTATTTTATTTGCATTGATTGCTTATGGTATGGCTTTGCAGTGGGGAGTTATGAACATCATAAATATTGCTCAAGGAGATTTAGTTATTTTAGGTGGATACATTGCTTACTTTATGTATCTTTACGGAATTCATCCTGCTTGGGGCGTAATAGTTGCACCAATCATAATGTATTTTATTGGAGTTGGACTTTATAAATTAGTAATTAATAAAGTTGTTGATAGAGATTTATTTATCTCAATTCTTGCTACATTTGGAATAAGTATTCTTTTCATGCAACTAATGAATTTTGCATTTGGTGCAGATGTTGTTCTAGCTAATTCAGGTTATGGAACAACTTTTCTTTTTGATAGTGCGGTAGTTTTACCAAACTCAAAAATATTTTCTGCATTCATTAGTATTTTATTTGCAATTTGTTTAGTAATTTATATGAAAAAATCTAAGCTTGGTCGTGCAATTAGAGCAACAGCACAAAATGCAAGAGCAGCAAAGATTTTAGGAGTAGACACTGAAAAGGTTTATGCAGCTACATTTGGTATTAATGCAGCTCTATGTGGTGTTGCAGGTGCATTAATTTCAATAACATTTACAATTCATCCTTACATGGGATTACCTTACACAATTAGATCTTTTATGATTGTAATTGTTGCAGGATTAGGAAATTTACCTGGAGTAGCTTTATCAGGGATGGGATTAGGTGTTTTTGAAGAATTTGCAGATTATATTTTAGGTACAGAATTTAGAATTGGCGCAGTATTTTTATTATTAGTTTTAATTTTAGTTTATAGAAGATTCAAATTATCAAGAAAAAGAGAGTATTTAAAATGAGTAAAAATTTTATTTTATACGCTGTAATATTAGTTTTTGGATTAGCAGCACCTTTTATATTTCCAGCATTTAAAGTTCAATTATCGATACTTTGTGTTCTAATTGTTTTAGCTCTTACTTGGAATATTCAAGGTGGGGAGATGGGTTACAACACTTTTGGAAATATACTGTTTTATGGCCTTGGAATGTACCTTTGTGCATCAGTGCAAGTTGGAATGTTTTTTCCTTTAGCTGAATGGACTGAGAGCGGCGGTGAAAAAACGTTTGTACATACACCTGCTCAATTTTTTCAAGGGATGGCAGTTGGACTTGTAGTTGCCGCAGTGGTTCCAACAATTGTTGCCGGACTAATTGGTTATTCAATTTTAGGATTAAGAGGTCATTATTTTGCAATTTGTACATTAGGTTTAGGAGTCGCTGCAGGAGAAATTTCTGGAGGTATAGAAATTATTGGAGCTGGACAAGGTTTTACAACTCCACCATTTCCTGATGTTGGTGGTTTAGAGGCAAGGGGTGAATTTTTTTACTTTTTAAGTTTTATGGCAGTCGTTTTAACTTTTATTGCTGTTAGAGCAATTTATTCAACTAGATTTAAATTAATCTTAAATGCAATAAGAGATAATGAAGACAAAGCAGAGGCGATGGGAATTCAAACAATGAAATATAAAATCATTGGCTGGATGATATCAGCTTTCTTTTGTGGGTTAGCTGGAGGAATTATGGGTGGTTTAGTTGGTTATATAGACTCCACTGATGTTGCATTTGATGGAAGAGAGATGGGAGTATTCATGGTCTTGATGGCAATCTTAGGAGGCAAAGGAACTTTATGGGGACCAGTTATTGGGGCAACTGTATTTCATATTTTCAAGGAAGGGTTTTGGACATTTTTTTTAGGCTGGCAGTACGTTGCACTTGGAGTTCTTATAGTTGTAATAGTAATTTATTTCCCAGAGGGAATAATGGGATGGTTAAGAGAAAAATACCCTGAAAGATTTGGGGAAGTAGTCGATGAAGCTGATAGAAAAGCACAGGTAGAATTAAAATGAGTATTTTGGAAGTTAGTAATGTAAGCAAATCATTTGGTGGGGTTAAAGCCAATGTTGATATATCAATGAATGTTGAGAAAGGTAAAATTGTGGGTTTAATAGGACCTAATGGTTCCGGTAAAACTACTTTATTTAATTCTATCGTAGGCACTTATCCAATAGATAACGGATCTATTAAATTTAATGGAAAAGAAGTATCTGAATTACCAGTGCCGGTGATCGCAAAACTTGGTCTGCTAAGAACTTTTCAACAAACAAGAATTTATGGAAAGTTAAATTGTGTAGAAAATATGCTGATTAGTCACAAAGGTAGTGATGCTAGTTTGCTTACTATATTTAATAAGATTCCAAAAGATTTAACAGAGAAAGCTGAAAATTTATTAAATTTTGTTGGTTTGTATCAGAAAAGAAAATTAAGAGCTGGAGACTTATCTTTTGGCCAACAAAAGTTATTAGAATTAGCTATGGCATTAATGAATGAACCAGAAATGCTATTATTAGATGAACCTACTGCAGGAATTAATCCAACATTGATTAATGGGATTATTGATAGGTTGATCAAAGTTAATCAAGATTTTGGTATTACACTTTTAGTGATTGAACATAATATGAAAGTAATTATGCAATTAGCAGAAGATATTTTTTGTTTAGCTCACGGAAAAATGCTCGCAAATGGTACACCAGATGAAATTAAAAATGATAAGCGCGTTGTTGATGCTTATCTGGGGGCTCAATAATGTCTAATCAATATGAAGTTTTAGGAAAAGCACCTGTAGCAGAAGATTTAAAAAACCTATCTCCTAAGGATGTTCATTTAACTATTAAAAATTTAAATGCTGGTTATGGTAAAATGGAGATACTGCATAATTTTGAACTTTTTGTTAGTAAAGCTCAATCATTATGTCTGATAGGTCCTAATGGCGCAGGTAAATCAACAATACTTCATTCAATTTATGGATTTACAAATATTTTTTCTGGAAAAATTGAAATTGATGGAAAAGAAATAACCAACCTTTCTCCTGCTGAAAAACTTAAATCTGTTGGGATAGCTTATATACTTCAGGATAATTCTGTATTTCCAGATATGACAGTAGAAGAAAATTTATTAATGGGTGGATTTATCAAAGAGAAAACTGAAGAGTCTTTTGCAGAGGCTGAGAAAATTCTTCAAAAATATGAAAGATTAGGAAATAGAAGAAATCAACCAGCAAAAGTTTTATCTGGAGGTGAAAGAAGATTACTAGAAATTTCTAGAGCATTAGTTATGAAGCCTTCAGTTTTGTTGGTTGACGAGCCATCTATTGGATTAGAGCCCAAATATATAGATATGGTATTTGAAATTTTAAGAGATCTTCAACAAAATGAAAAAAAAACAATCATCTTAGTTGAACAAAATGCAAAGAAAGGTCTAGAGTTTGCGGATATAGGTTATGTTCTCGTTTCAGGTCAAACAGCAATTGCTGGAAAAGGAGATGATTTATTAAATAATCCAGATGTTGGTCGCCTATTCTTAGGTGGCTAATGATAAATACAAAATATTTTTTAAAAGGATTTAAATCTATAAAGGGTGTTGGAAGCCCTGCAATTGCACTAGGTGCAAGTTTCGTAGCAATAGGAGCTTTGCTTAAAAATTTAGGCTTCTCAATTCAAGAAAGTATTTTTTCTACTTTTTTAACTTATGCATTACCTGGCTCATTAGTAATGGCAGAGTCAATGTTAATTGGTGCATCTTTAATAAATATTTTTATAGCTGTATGGTTAGTTAACGCAAGATTATATCCAATGACTGTAGCATTGATGCCATTATTGATGCATGAAAATCAACCAAGATGGAAATATTATTTATCGTGCCATTTTATAGCTGTCTCATCATGGCTAATTATGAAAGACAATTATGAAAATATAGAAAAAGAGAACAGAATAGATTTCTGGATAGGTATTGGTACAGCAACTTGGTCAGTTGCAATTTTTTCAACAATCATAGGTTATGTTGCTTCAGATTTTCTCAATAAAGATATGTTAATAGGTTTAGCAATAGTTAATCCAATATATTTTATTTGCATGATGATAGGTGCAATGAAAACAATTCAAATAAGCTTATCTGTAGTTTTAGGAGCAATTTTAGGACCGATTTTTTATTTCTTATCACCTGAGTGGTGTATTTTATTTGGAGGATTTATAGCTGGGTCTATTGCTTATTATGCTGGAGAGAGAAATGGCAACTAACATTTTTATTGTAATAATTGTAACTTCTTTAGCAACATATTTATCTAGATTTTTAGGGGTTGTAAGTTCAGAAAAAATTAAAGAAACATCAAAAATATTTCGATGGTTTAACTGCCTTGCTTACTCAACTCTTGCAGCCTTAATAGCGAGGATAGTTATTTTTCCATCTGGATCTTTATCTGAAGTAGATTATTTAACCCGCCTTATTGTAGTATTTCTATCCTTAACTATTTTTTATTTAACTAAAAAAAATTTGGTGTATCCAACTCTATTCTCTGCTATCATATTATCAATTATAAGTAGTTACTTATGAACGAAAAAATTCATGGATTTGAAATTAATGTCAATGAAAATTCTCCAAGAATAATTAATATTGATATAAGCGATGAAATTATAAATAAGCTTATATTTCCATTTAATAAATTTGATATAACTGCACTTGAATACAAACCTTTCACAAGATTTACTATTGCTAAAAGTTTAGATGACTTAAGTGAAAATAAATTGTCGAAATTGATAAATAAAATTATACGTGACAGAAATACTGGCTGTTTTATAATAAAACCTAAAAACTTGATATCTAAAGTAGACGATAGTTTTTTAGTAAAACTTTCTACAGCAGTAGCTCATTTAATTGGAAAGCCCAATCATGATTCTATGGCAGGAAAATATTATGCAAGATTTCATGTAAAGCATGAGGATAAAAGTGACTCTTATTTAAGAAAAGCTTATATTAACATGGATCTTCACACTGATGGTACTTATGTAAAAGAAAAAACTGACTGGCTATTAATGTCTAAAATTGAAGAAAAAAATGTAGAAGGTGGTGAAACAGCGATGTTACACCTTGATGACTGGGAACACTGTCATGAATTGTTCAATGATCCTGTTGGAAAAAAGGAATTCTTGTGGAGTTCGCCAAAAAGTAAAAATATTGACTATAAAGTTGAGCATCCTATTTTTACTAATGATGAAAAAGGAAGAGCTCAAATATCATATATTGATCAATTTCCAGAACCAAAAAATATGGAACAGGGAATCTTTCTCCAAAAGTTATCTGACAGTTTAGAGGAAAGTAAAAATAAGGTAATTACAAAGCTTCCTATTGGATCTTCGATTATAGCTAATAACTATTTTTGGCTTCATGGAAGAAGACCCTTTAAAGAAAATAAGGATTTAAGCAGGGAATTACTGAGAATTAGAGGTCATTTTTTCAACTAAAAATAGAAAATTTTGATAATGTTGTAAAAAAGCAACATATATAAAAAACTTGGTTAAAATATCAGAAAAATACAATTTTTTTGTGAAATTGAGCTGCTAATATGATAATTAAACTTAATTAAATTTAATTTATAATAAAAGGTTAACCATGAAGAAAATATTTTTAACAGCATTTGGAATGATGTTTATAGCATCTTCAGCGTTTGCTGTTTCGATTGGTGTTTCAGGAACTGCATTGTATTATGATGCAAGTGGTACTGAGACAGTAAAAGGATCTAATCAGTTAAATGAATATTCTGAAACTGGCGCAGCTCCAATTCCATCTATTTTCATTGAAACAGAAGCAGATGGTGGAGGAACTATTGGTTTAGAAGTAATTCCGTACAGTGCAAAAGTTGCTGATTTCAGTAATGCAAGAACTGACACTGATGGAGAATCACAAACGTCAGATGTTACAGACACAGCAGGTACTAACAAGGGTGATGTGAACTTTAAAAATCACGTTACTCTTTACATAGAGAGACCACTTGACGGTCCTATGAATGGTGGTTTTTTAAGAATAGGATTAAATTCTGTTCTTATCGAAACTGATGAGACACTTGATACTGGATCAACTTATGGCGATGAAAGAGTAATGGGTCTTACATTAGGTCTTGGTAAAAGAGGTGAAACGGTTAATGGTGGTTTCTTTAAAATCATTGGTGAAGTTTCAAGATACCAAGGTGCAACATTTGATGGATCAGCTGACTCTAACAGTGGAAAAAACTCAATCGAATTAGATGATTTTACAACAGCTGGAATTAGATTTTCAGTTGGTAAAGAATTTTAATAAGATCTAAAAAAACTAATTTAAAAACCCCCTTCTTTGATAGATGGGGGTTTTTTTTTATTATCTTTTTTTTCACTAGTACAATAATATATAATTATGAACTTAGGGTTTATTGGAACTGGTAAAATAGCATCATCAGTAATTACAGGAATTTGCAAGTCATCTATTAAATATAGTAAAATATTTATATCAGCAAGAAATAAAAAAATTGCAAAACAACTTAAGAAAAAGTTTAAAAAAATCTATATTGAGAAAGATAATCAAAAAATAGTTAATAATTGTAATTGGATTTTTTTAGCAATTACACCTGTAGTAGGGGAAAAAATTATTAAAAATTTAAAATTTAAATCAAGCCAGACAATTATAAGTTTTATTTCAACTATAACAATTCCACAATTAAAAAAGATGATTAAAGTAAAATCTGATATTGTAAGAGCAATTCCGTTACCACCAATATCATTAAAGAAAGGACCTGTTCCAATTTGTCCTCCAAATAAAAAGGTAAAAGATTTTTTTAATAAAATTGGTTCAACAGTAGAGATCAAAAATGAAAAACTTTCTATTAATTTCTGGGCAATTTCTGGAATGATGGCATCTTATTATGAGACATTAAAAGTAATAAGTGATTGGTTGGTAAAGAAAGGCATTAAAAGAATAGATGCACAAAAATATATTACTACATTATTTTTAGCTTTATCTGAAGATGCAGTAGTTAATTCTAAAAAAGAATTAAAATTTTTAGTGAAAGAGTCTCAAACCCCAAAAGGATTAAATGAACAAGGTCTAAAAGAAATGAGTAAAAAAGGTGTTTATAAATCTTTTATTAATACTTTAAATAGTATTCATAAAAGATTAAATAAGTAATCAATGTCTGAAAACATCTTAGAAATTAATAATCTATCAAAATATTTTGGAGGTCTTGCAGCAGTTTCCGACTGTTCTCTTAAAATTAAAAAAGGAACTATCACAGGTATTATTGGACCTAATGGATCTGGTAAAACAACTTTATTTAATTTAATTGCTGGTAATTTGAAATCAACAACTGGTAATGTCATGTTCAATAACGAAAACATAACTGATGTTCCTTCTTATGAGCTATTTTCAAAAGGATTACTAAGAACTTTTCAAATAGCGCATGAGTTCACTAATTTATCTGTTTTAGAAAATCTAATGATGGTGCCGGGTAACCAATCTGGAGAGAAATTAATGAATGCTTTGCTAAAGCCCTCTTTGGTCTCAAAAGAAGAAGGTCAGATAAAAGAAAAAGCTATGGAAGTTGTAGAATTTCTTAATTTAAGCCATTTAAAAAATGAATTGGCTGGAAACTTATCTGGAGGTCAAAAAAAATTGTTAGAATTAGGTAGAACGATGATGGTTGATGCTAAATTAGTTTTATTAGACGAAGTTGGTGCTGGTGTTAATAGAACTTTACTAAAAGACCTTGGTTCAGCTATTGAAAAATTAAATGAAGAAAAAGGTTATACTTTCTGTATGATTGAGCATGACATGGATTTCATTGGAAGATTATGTGATCCAGTAATAGTTATGTCAGAAGGGTCAGTTTTATTTGAGGGTTCAGTTGAGGATGCTAAAAAAGATGAAAAAGTTATTGAAAGTTATTTAGGCAGAGGTTCAAAGCTAAAGGATAATTAAGTATGGCATTTTTTGAAGGTAATAAAATGACTGGTGGTTATGGTAATGGGCCAGATATAATTAATTCATGTTCTGTAAATGTTGAGAGAGGTGAAATAGTATCAATTCTTGGACCTAATGGAGCTGGAAAATCTACAGCAATGAAAGCAATGTTAGGTTTACTAAATTTGAAATCTGGTTCTGTTATAATTAATGGAAAAGATATTTCTAAATTATCACCACAAGATAGAGTTAAGGAAGGCATTTCATTTGTACCTCAAACTAAGAATGTTTTTGCAGGTATGACTGTTGAGGAAAATTTAGAAATGGGAGCTTTCTTAATAAATAGTGATTTTAATTTGGTCATAGATGAAATTTATGATTTATTTCCAATACTTAAGGAAAAAAGAAATCAATTTGTTGGTGAATTATCTGGTGGACAAAGACAACAAGTTGCGCTCGGAAGAGCACTAATGATCAAACCTTCAGTTTTGATGTTGGATGAACCAACAGCAGGAGTTTCACCTATAGTGATGGATGAATTATTTGATCACATTATAAAAGTAAAAAGAACTAATGTAGCAATTTTGATGGTTGAGCAAAATGCAAAGCAGGCATTAAATATTTCTGATAGAGGCTATGTTTTGGTAACAGGTGAGAACCGATATTCTGGTACTGGAAAAGAATTATTAAATGATCCAAGAGTCAGAAGCTCTTTTTTAGGTGGTTAATATGGATTTTGTAAACGCAATTATACTTTTATTAAATTATATTTTTGTTCCTGCTTTGGCATATGGATCTCAATTAGCACTTGGTGCAATTTTTGTAACTTTAATCTATGGAATTTTACGATTTGCAAACTTTGCTACCGGAGACATGATGTCTTTTGGCACTATGTTTACAATTCTTTTTACTTGGTACTTTCAGTCTATTGGAATCAGTCTTGGAGTTTTGCCAACAGCTTTATTAGCTATTCCTTTTGCAATTATTTTTATGATTGGTTATATGCTACTGATAGATAAATTTGTTTTTAAATACTACCGGGTTAACAAAAGTCCTCCTGTACAATTAGCGATGGTAAGTATCGGTGTTATGTTTGTTACTCAAGCTGTAGTAAGAATTATAATTGGTCCTTCAGATAGAAGATTTTTTGATGGAGAAAAATTTTTAATTAAGGCTGGTGAATTTAAGGAAATGACAGGATTAAATGAAGGTCTTGCAATTAAATCTACTCAAGTTATCACAATTATTGTTACATTGATTTTAGTTTCAACTCTATTTTGGTTCTTAAATAAAACCAAAACAGGAAAAAGTATGAGAGCATATTCTGATAATGAGGATTTAGCATTATTATCAGGTATTGATCCAAAAAAAATAGTTATGATAACTTGGGTCATAGCAGGTATCCTTGCTACAATTGGAGGTGCTTTGTATGGTTTAGACAAAAGTTTTAAACCATTCACATATTTTAATAACATGCTTCCAATATTTGCTGCAGCTATTGTTGGGGGTATTGGGAACCCATTTGGAGCATTCTTAGGAGGTTATGTAATTGCTTTTTCTGAAATATTATTAACATATGCTTACAGAAAATTTTTTATGTATGTTTTGCCTGAAAGTATGGAACCTGGTGGTTTAGTTCAATTACTTTCAACTGATTATAAATTTGCAGTATCATTTTCAATATTAGTTATCGTATTACTTTATCGACCATCAGGAATATTTAAAGGAAAGGTATTGTGAGAAAAAATTTAAATGTAATAGCGGCTTACAGTATAATGATGGGGTTAATTATCCTCGTAGGAATATTTCAATCCTGGAATATTGCTTTATCAATATTTAATCTTTGTTTAATTTCAGCTGTCATGACAATGGGTGCTAATATTCAATGGGGCTATGCTGGCCTAATTAATTTTGGAATAATGGGATATACAGCCTTAGGTGGTTTGGCAGCAGTTTTAATTTCTGTTAATCCAGTTCAAGAAGCTTGGAGTGCAGGTGGCACTAATATTTTATTCAGCCTATTTCTTATTATAGGAATGATATTAGCTGTTAGATATGTTTTAAAGAAATATGAAAAATCTAAAATGAGAACTTATATAATTGCTACAATTATCATCTTAGGAATTATCATAATACGATTTGTATCTGAGCCTGGTATTGAGGCAATTGAAGAGGTAGATCCAGCAAAAACGGGTTTTTTAGGTGGGCTAGGTCTTCCAATTATTTTTTCTTGGATAGTTGGGGCCTTGTTTGCTGGTGGATTGGCATTTGTAATTGGTAAAGTTGCTTTAGGATTAAGAGCAGATTATTTAGCTATAGCAACTTTATTAATATCTGAAATTGTAATTGCAATTATTAAACATGAGGATTGGCTGACAAGAGGAGTTAAAAATGTAATTGGATTAAAACGTCCTGCACCTTATGAGGTTAATCTACAACAAACAGATTGGTTTATTAATTTAGTTGAAAAATTTAACTCAAGTAAATTAGATTTAATTTCGGATTTTGCTGAAAGACAAGCAGCTCTTAACCAATTTGTAATTGAAGGATCATCAGTTTTTGTAAAACTTTGTTACTCAGGACTATTTTTAATAGTTGTGATCATTCTTTTAATTTTAACTCAAAAAGCACTTTATTCTCCATGGGGAAGAATGATGAGAGCTATAAGAGATAATGAGGAAGCAGCTAACGCTATGGGTAAAAATGTTGTTAAACAACATCTTTTAATATTTGTATTAGGCTCAGCTATTGTTGGAATTGCTGGAGCAATGTTGGTAACTCAAGATGGATTATTTACTCCAGGAAGTTACAGACCAATGAGATACACTTTTCTAATCTGGGTTATGGTTATAGTTGGAGGAAGTGGAAATAACTTTGGTGCAATTCTTGGAGGTTTTGCAGTTTGGTTCTTATGGATTGAAGCTGCGCCAATAGGATTATATTTGGTAAATCTAACAACCGCAGGTTTAGATGACACACATGCTTTAAAAATTCATTTAATTGAGAGTGTACCATATTTCAGATTCTTAATGATGGGTGTAGGTCTTTTATTAATTATGAGATACAGACCAAAAGGTATACTTCCTGAAAAAATAGAAATAAAATAAAATTATGAAATATATTATAACAGGTGCTGCAATAGCTTGGGCTTTATATATGGCCGATAAATATCTATTTTTCTAAAAAAAACCCCCAACATTTTAAAATGTCAGGGGTTTAATTTTTTAAGATAAATTATCTTTGTTTTTTAGTTTTAAATTTTCCACCTTTAATTTCTTGCTCTAAGAAAGAACCTTCAGCTTCACCGACGCTAGTAAAAGTAACTCCAGTTGCACCTTCATAGTCAACTTTTTTACCTTTAGCCAATAAATCTAAACCTTTTTTAAGTTCACCTGGGTAGATTTTTGTTCCAGGACCGTTAGCTACATCCATTACATTTTTTGCAATTGATGCTCTATCAGTTGAATTACCTGCTTGCATTGCTAAAACAATCAGCGCAGCTGCATCATAAGACTCACCCGTGTAAGGACCTGAGCTATCAATACCTGCAGCTTTTGCTACTTTACCAAATACTCCAGCACCTTTTCCAGTTGAACCTGGCATTGAACCAAAAGATTTTTTCAGGTCTTTTCCAAATGCATCCACTAAAGATTGACCGATCATACCATCAGATAAAATAAATTTATCAAATGCACCAGAGTCTAAAGAAGCTTGGATAATACCTTTTCCACCTTGGTCTAGGTAACCAATTACAGCTACTGCATCACCACCTGCTGAGGCAAGAGTTGCTACTTCAGAAGAATAATCTGCTTTACCATCTTCGTGAGCAGTTACAGCAGTTACTTTGATACCATGAGCCTCAACAGCTGCCTTGTAAACATCTGCTAAACCTTTTCCATAGTCATTATTTGTGTACGTGATTGCAACGCTTTTAACTTTTCTGTCTTTAGTAATATCAGCTAAAATCTGACCACCTCTTGCATCTGATGGTGCAGTTCTAAAAAAATATCCTTTATCATCTAGAGTTGTTAATCCTGGTGATGTAGCTGATGGTGAAATCATCACTACACCATTTGGTACAGCAACGTTCGAAGCAATCGCTCCAGTTACACCTGAACAGTCAGCACCCATAATAGCTGCTACTCCTTGTGAAATAACACCCTCAGCTGCTGCTGTTGCTGCTGCTGAATCAACACAAGTTGAGTCTGCTCTTATTACTGAAATAGTTTCACCTCCTAATAACGAACCTGAGTCTGAAGCTTCTTTAAATGCAAGCTCAGCAGAGGCAGCCATAGCTGGAGTAAGGGACTCGATAGGACCAGTAAATCCTAAAATAATTCCCATCTTAACTTCTGCAAAAACATTTGTTGTAAAAGTAGAAACAAAAATAAATGCAGCAATAAATAGTTTTTTCATTATATTCCTCTATTTGTTAACAATTTATAAAAGGTAAATTAAAGCTTATTTAAATAATAATTCAATATGCAAATTAATTTATTTTATGTAAGAAAAAGACTGAAGTTATAACGATTATACCACCCAATATGAACAACATAGTTGGTACTTCATTGAAAATTAAGTAAGTGAGAAGAATTCCAAAAATTGGAAATAAAGAGTAAAAAGGGAAAATTCTCCCGACAGTATAAAACTTATACAAATAGAACATTAACAAATGAGCACATAAAGAAACGATAATAGCTTGATAAGAAATCAATAACCAAGAGTTATAATTTATATTTTTAAAATTATAAATAACATTTCCTTCTAAAAAAAAAGAAACAATTAATAATATTATAAAACCAAAAAGTCCCGTACTCGCGTTAATCATACTTGTTGGAAGCTCTTTTAATTGTCTAGAATAGACTTGAGCTAAACCAAAAAATAAAGCCATTAAGCTTGCGAAAAACAAACCTAAATAATTTTCTGTTAACTTTGGATCAAAAAAGATAACTATTATTCCTAAAAATGAAGTAAAAATTAATATCCATTTATTTTTACTTATATTTTCATCCAGTATAAATGCGCTAGCTAAGATTCCAAACGGTATTGCTAATTGAGATCCTAAAATTATTGGAGAAATTATTGAAGAATGAAATAATGATAAGTTCATAAAAGCATAAACAAATACGCCCATTGAAAATGAAAAAAATATAAGAGATTTTAAATATTTTTTTTCAGGTAGTTTAAATTTCCAAAATGGAACTAATATCATAAAAACCAATCCCATCCTTAATGATGCCATTAAAATTGGAGGAACAGAGTTGTTGAGAGCTAATTTTGCAACTGGAAAAGCACTTCCATGAGCGATCATAATAAATATTAGAATTGATAAATGTTTTAATGGCAAATTATATATTTAAAAATATTTTCTAAACTCTTTATTAATTGACAAGATATCGAGGTCCACTAATCCTCCAATCACGAGTTGTAGTGCTACTAATAAGATAAAAATTAGACCGACATAAGCTATCCACAAATGTTTCTGAATATAGCTTGCAAGATATGTTGCTAAAGCTCCTGTTAGAACAACAGAAAGTACAAGTCCAAAGATCATAAAACTAAAATTTCCTTTAGCTGCACCAACCACTCCAATTACATTATCAAAACTAATCATTATGTCTGCAAATAAAACTTTATAAACACTTTGTATAAAAGATGGTTCTTTAGATCTTTTAGTTGGTGATTTTATCTTTTTAATTTCAAAGAGGTCTTTTCTTAAATCATTTACTATCCAAATTAAAAGTAGACCACCTAATATCTTTATAAAGTAGAATTTAAATAAATAAGTAGCAAAAAGTGCAAATATAACTTTAAAAATTAGAGCACCAGCAACACCCCAATAAATTATTTGTTTTTTATTTTTTGGAATAAAATTAGCTGAAATGACACCAATGATTATCGCATTATCTGCTGTTAAGATAATTGTAATAAAAATAATTTGAGCTAATATAAGTAATTCTTGTAACAAAGTAGAAACATAATATTCGATATAAAAAAAAATTCAATTAAAAGTAGTATAATTTTTTTATTGATAAATTATTTAATACAATATGAAATACGTTTAAAAAAAATGGAGGATAAATGAAGTTAATAAAATATTTTTTTAGTATTTTAGTTTCATCAATTTTGTCAATAAATATTGCTTTAGCGGAAAAATGGGATATGGCCCTTGCATATGGAGCAAGTAATTTTCATTCTGCTAATGCAGCTGAATTTGCAAAAAATGTTACTGAAAAAACAGGCGGTAAGTTAATAATAGTTACTCATCCTGGAGGATCTTTATTTAAGGGTGGAGAAATCTTTAGAGCAGTAAGAACAGGCCAAGCACAAATAGGCGAACGATTTATGTCAGCTTTAGGAAAAGAAGACCCTTTGTTGGAGATAGACTCTCAACCTTTTTTAGCCTCATCTTATTCTGATGCTATGAAATTATACAAAGCTTCAAAAGATGAAATCGTTAAAAGCCTAGATGAAAAAGGTTTAGTATTTTTATATGCTGTACCATGGCCAGCACAAGGATTGTACAGTAAAAAAGAAATTAACTCTGTTAACGATCTTAAAGGATTAAAATTTAGAGCATATAATTCAGCAACTATTAGAATAGCTGAACTAACTGGAATGGCTCCAACTAAAATTGAAGCTGCCGAAATTAGTCAAGCTTTCTCGACAGGAGCTGTTGAAAGTATGATCACTTCACCTACAACAGGAAAAAATTCTAAAATCTGGGAAAATGGAGTGAAGTATTTTTATGATATTGCAGCTTGGTTTCCAAAAAATATGATTATTGTGAACAAAGATGCATGGAATAAATTAGATAGCTCTACACAGGATATAGTTATGAAGCAAGCAGCGCTAGCAGAAAGAAAAGGTTGGCAATTATCAAAACAAGGAAATGTGGCCGACAAAAAGGCTTTGGCAAATGCTGGAATGGTAGTTGGAAAAGTTAATTCAACACTAAAAACTCATTTTGAAAAAGTTGGAGAGACCATGGCTAAAGAGTGGACTCAAAAAGCTGGATCAAGAGGAGCTACTGTTTTATCAGCTTATAAATAATTAAGATTAACTAATTAAAGGCCACTTAAAATTTAAGTGGCCTTAAATTATTATGTCAGAATTTTTTGATAAAAATTTAAATAAGCTTTACAAATTTTCTGGTTATATTGCAGCCTTTTTTTTAATTTTAGTAGCCGTATTTATTCTACTTGGTATTTCATCAAGAATATTTGGGTTTTACATCAGAGGTCTTGCAGAATATTCAGGTTATTGTATGGCCTCAGCTTCTTTTTTTGCTTTAGCTTATACATTTGTTGAAGGAGGCCACATAAGAATAACACTCTTTTTAGAAAAACTTTCAGGGCTCAAAAAAAGATTAATAGAGATTTGGTGCTTGAGTGTAGCTTGTTTTTTCTCAGGATATTTAGCTTTTTATTTTGTTAAAATGCTAATCATTTCTTATAAATTTCAGGAACGTAGCGAAGGTGCTGATGAAATACTTATTTGGATACCACAAACAAGCGTTGGGATTGGATCAACCATTTTTTTTATAAGCGTTTTCCACAAATTTATTTTAACAGTAAAAAGTAATTAGATGACAGAAATATTTTTAACAGTATTTTTTATTAGTGTTTTATTATTTTTTTTAGGATCTGGCATATGGGTAGCAATAAGTATGATTGGTGTATCAGCAATAGGAATGATGCTATTTACTTCAAGACCAGTTGGCGATGCTATGGCAACAACAATTTGGGGTACATCATCCTCGTGGACATTGACTGCTTTGCCTTTATTTGTTTGGATGGGAGAAATTCTTTTTAGAACAAAACTTTCAGAAAATTTATTTAAAGGTTTATCCCCTTGGATGCAAAAATTACCTGGTGGTTTAATTCATGTAAATGTTGTTGGTTGTGCCTTATTTGCTGCTATATCGGGATCATCTGCTGCAACTGTTGCAACTGTAGGTAAGATGTCTATCCCTGAATTGAGAAAAAGGAATTATCCTGAAAAAATTTTATTAGGAAGTTTAGCTGGATCAGGAACTCTAGGGTTGTTGATACCGCCTTCAATTATATTAATAATTTATGGAGTTGCTGTACAAGAGTCTATAGCAAAATTGTTTATTGCAGGAATTATTCCTGGAATAATGATTGCTCTAATATTTATGTCTTATGTAATAATTTGGTCTTTAATTAATAAAAAGGAAATGCCTAAAATTCTTGAAGAATATTCATTTTTTGAAAAAATTAAAAGATCTAAACAACTTTTACCAGTGATACTATTAATTTTAGCAGTAATTGGATCAATATATACCGGGATAGCAACTGCAACAGAGGCTGCTTCACTGGGAGTTGTTGGGGCGTTAATTTTGTCTTTCTTCCAAAAAAGTTTGAATTTAGATACATTTAAATCGTCATTATTAGGTGCAACAAAAACTTCATGTATGATAGCTTTTATATTGGCAGGCTCGACATTTTTATCTTTAGCTATGGGTTTTACCGGTTTGCCTAGAAATTTAGCTATTTGGATTAACAATATGGATCTTTCACCATATGTGTTAATTTTCGTTTTAATGATCTTTTACATAATTTTAGGAATGTTTCTTGATGGTATTTCAGCAGTAGTTCTTACCATGGCTATAATTGAGCCGATGATTAGACAAGCAGGGTTTGATATGATTTGGTTTGGAATATTTTTAGTTATTGTAGTTGAGATGGCACAAATTACCCCTCCAGTGGGATTTAATTTATTTGTTCTACAAGGAATGGCAAATAAAGACATGGGATATATTGCAAGAAGTGCATTCCCTTTATTCTTATTAATGGTTTTAGCTGTAATACTTGTAGTTATTTTTCCAGAAATTGCTTTATGGATGCCTGAACAAATGATTAAAAATATAAATTAATATTTAGAGGCTTCTCCAGCAATTACTGCTTTCAGTTGGTCATACTCTTCACAGTTACAACCTTTCAAAACTTCCAGTCTTTCTACTGCAAGATTATGCCTATTAGTATAAACGTAAAGCTCACCCAAATATTCATTTATACCATTATGTTTTGGATCTATTTCTAGACCCATTAAATAATAAATTTCTGCATCTTTAATGTTGTCTACTTTTCTATTTGCAAATCCTAAATAATTCAATGTATCTGGATCAAAAGGTTTTTCTTTATTTGCTTTATAAAGATATTTTAAAGCTTCATTATAAGATTTTTTAGCTTTTTTAGCTTTGCCTTTTTTTTCGTATTTTTTAGCTTTTTTAATTTTAATAACAGCAGAGTCATAAGAACTTAATTTTTTAACTTTGCTTTCACCCCCGTCACCACTACTTCCAGCGCTAAATACATTTGAAGTGATCAAAAAATAAGTAAAAAGTAATAAAATTGTTTTTTTAATCATTATATAAATTTTTTCATTTCATTAAGTTTTTTTAGCTTTAAACCATTTTCAGTCAAATTTTCTTTTATTGAACGAGCGGTAGCTAATGAACTTTGATTATCCCCATGTATACACACAGAATCTATTTCGCAAGGTATTTGTTTTCCGCTGTGACAATTAAGTGACTGAGTTTTAACCATTTTTAAAACATGCTTTTTTGCTTTTTCAGGATCAGTGATAAGTGCATGAGGTTTTTTTCTAGACACTAGATTACCATCATCCTCATAATTTCTATCAGCAAAAATCTCACATGCTATTTTCATATCTAGTTTTTTTGCTGTTTGTTCCATTTTTGATCCAGTTGGGACCAAATATATCAAATCTTTATTTATTCCTTTAATGCATTTTGCAAGCGTTGTTGCTAAATCAATATCCTCACAAGCCATATTATTTAAAGCTCCATGAGGTTTTATGTGAGTTACATTCTCACCATACTTAGATGCAATTTTTTGGAGTATTTCATATTGATCAATTATAAGTTTTTCTACTTCAGCAGTAGATAAATTCATTCTTTCTCTACCAAAATTCTCAGGATCATTAAATGATGGATGTGCCCCAATGCTCACACCATTCTTTTTAGAAATTTCAATTACTTGATGCATAGTCTCTTCATCTCCAGCGTGATAACCACATGCAACATTCGCAGAATTTACAATTTTTAACAAATCTGGATCATATTTGTTAGAGTGATGTTTTGATTTTTCACCTAAATCACAGTTTATATTAATTTCCATAGTTATAATAGTTAAGTATAACATGGCATGATAAAAAATATATCAAATCTTGGTGATGCGGCTTTATATTGTGATTTTGGTAATGAGGTAAATCAATCTACAAATACTGAAGTAATCAAATATTTCAAAAGTATTCAAAAAAAAAATATAGAAGGTATTAATAATTTAACTCCATCTTACAATAAGTTGATTATTTCATTTGATTTAAAAATGACTAATTTCAAAGTAATAAAAAAAATTGTCGAAAATCTTAATATTGATAGCCATGATGAATTGAAAAGTAAAAAAATAGAAGTTCCTGTATGTACTCATGAAAGTTTTGCACTTGATATATCAAGATTAGAAGAAAAGTTGAAAATAAATAGAGTTAAAATCTATGAAAATATTTTCAAAAAAGAATTTTTTTGTTATATGACAGGTTTTATAGCTGGCATGCCTTTTCTTGGTGATCTTGATATCAATATGAGAGTTAATCGATTGGATACACCAAGAGTTAAAGTGCCCAAAGGCTCTGTAGGATTAACTGAACAATTTGCAAATATCTATACATTTGAAAGTCCTGGGGGGTGGAATGTAATTGGGAACTCTCCTTTAAAAATTTTTGATAGTTTTAATGAAAAAGATCCAAATTTAATTAACCCAGGCGATATAGTTACATTTAAAGAAATATCAAAAGATCAACATCAAAATTTCAATGAATAAAAATTATTTCAAAATTTTAAGAGCTGGAATTAATACTACATTTCAAGATGGTGGTAGAAAAAATCTTTATCATATTGGAATCCCATTTAGTGGTGCTATGGATAACAGAAATTATTTATTAGCTAATAAATTAGTAGGAAACAAACTTGAGTCTCCAGTAATTGAATTTGCTTATCAAGGTCCTTTACTGGAATATTTAGGAGAAAAAATTAATATTGCTATTACAGGAGATGTAAATTTTATAATTAAAAGAAACAATAGCAAGATAGATGGAGTCTGTTATCAAACTTTTGAAATAGAGAGTGGAGATAAATTAGATATCATATCAACCAATAAATCTGTTTATGGTTATTTATCTATAAGTGGAGAATTTGATTTAAAATATCAATGGTCAAGTTGCTCTACTAATACAAAAGCAAATATAGGTGCAAATGAGGGTAAAAAATTAAATGTTGACCAAAAAATAAATCTTTTAAAAATTAATAAAAATTTAAATAGTAAAAAATTAAATTATGTAAATACAAGAATAGAAAATATTCGGATAATCAAGGGAACTAACTTTGACTATTTTTCAAAAAAAGGAAAAGATCTTTTTTTTGAAAAAGAATTTACAATTTCAAAATTATCTGATCGAATGGGAATGAGATTACAAGGTTCAAAAATAGAAAATATTGTAAATACTAACATTAAATCTGAGGGTTTAATAAAAGGAGCTATACAGGTACCTGCTGATGGAAATCCTATTATTATGCTTTCCGATCATGGAACTATAGGTGGATACCCAAAAATAGGTGTAGTAATAAGTGCTGACTATGACAAATTAGTTCAATTAACACCAGGAACAAAAATTAAATTTGAAGAAATTGAATTATCTAGTGCAGAATCTTTGTATAAATTGTATGAATTAGAAACTCAAAATCTAATTTCTCAAATATAATGAACTTAATAAAAAATTTACCAGGTCCTTTATTAGTTTTTTTTGGTGCTGTAAGTTTAAGTTTTGGAGGTTTAATTGTAAAATCTTTTGAGGGAGCCAATTTATGGCAAATTTTATTTTGGCGATCAGTTTTTTTTTCTATTACTATTTTACTCTTTTTATTAATAACTTACAAAAAAAGATTATTTAGTTCATTTTACTTATCAGGACTTCCTGGATTTTTTGCCGGAGTGATTTTATCCTTAGGTTTTTGCGGATATGTAGTTGCAATGTACACTACAACTGTAGCTAACACTAATTTTATCATTTCATTACAAATTTTATTTTTAGCTATTTTTGGTTATTTTTTTTTAAAAGAAAAAATTTCCTCAATTACTTTATTTTCTATTATTTTGGCGATCATTGGTGTTTTAATTATGGTTGGAAATTCTTTATCACCAGGAGAGCTGACTGGAAATTTAGCTGCATTCTCAATGCCAATAACTTTTGCGGTATTGATTATTGTTGTTAGAAAATATCCATCAATTGATATGGTTCCAGCACAATTTGTTGCAGGAATATGTTGCTGCTTAATTGGATATATTCTTTCAACAAAAATTATGATTTCATATTATGATATTTTCTTAGGTTTTCTGGCTGGTTTTTTTCAAATAGGTTTTGGTTTTATATTTATTACTATAGGCGCAAGAACAACGCCTTCAGCAATGGTTGGAGTAATAATGTTATCCGAATCTGTTCTTGGACCTTTGTGGGCTTTTCTATTTGCAAGCGAAAGACCCTCAACGTTAAGTTTAATTGGAGGAGCTATAATTCTTTTAGCTGTTTTAATACAGTTTTATACGCTTTTAAAAAAAAGTGAAAAAACTATTTCTCATTGACATATGTCTCTACTTATTAGATTATGTCTATACGGGAGAGACTACTTAATACCGTAGCGCCGAAGGAGCAACCACCCAGGAATCTCTCAGGCAAAAAGGACCGTAACGTATTAACTCTGGAAAGAGATTAAATTCTCGCCGAAGGAGCAAAACTCTCAGGCAAATATACAGATGGGTAAAAAGAGTTAATATGGAAATAAAAAAAACATCTTTATATAAATTACATCAAGATAATAAGGCGAAGTTTGTTGAATTTGCAGGATATCAAATGCCCATTCAATATTCAGATGGAATAGTTGAGGAGCATAAATTCACAAGAAATCATTCAGGTATCTTTGACGTTTCTCACATGGGGCAATTATTTATTTATGGAGATGAAAATCTAATTGAAGATTTAGAGAAAATTTTTCCGTTAAACTTAAAAGATTTAAAATTAAATCATTCAAAATATAGTTTTTTAATGAATGATGAAGCAGGCATATATGATGATTTAATTGTAACTAAAATTGAGCAAGGTTTTTTAATAATTCTGAATGCCGCATGTAAAGAGAATGATTTTAAAATTTTAAGTAAGTTACTAAATAATAAACATAAAATGGTCTTAGATGAAAACAGATCTTTAATTGCCATTCAAGGACCAAAATCAGCACAAATTTTAAATAACATTATTAATGGTGTAGAAGAACTATCCTTTATGACCGGGAATTGGTTCTTATTTGAGCAACAAAAAATTTATATTACGCGATCTGGTTATACAGGAGAGGATGGCTTTGAAATTTCTTTACCCAATGATCTAGTAGAAAAGTTTACAAAAAGATTAATTGAAAAAGGAGCAAAGTTGATCGGTCTTGGCGCAAGAGATACTCTAAGATTAGAAGCTGGTTTATGTTTATATGGCCATGAACTAGATAAGAACAAAACGCCAGTAGAGGCAAATTTAAAATGGGCAATTTCGAAAGAGAGAGTTTCCAAAGGTAATTTTATTGGATCAAATATAATTAATAAACAACTTAATGATGGCGTTAGTAAAATTAGAGTTGGTATAAAACCAGAGGGTAGAGTAATTGCGAGAGAAAAAACCAAGATATTTAATCAATCAGACTCATATATAGGCGAAATAACAAGTGGAACATTTGGTCCAAGTGTAAATGGACCAGTAGCAATGGGTTATGTTGAAAATGAATTCTCAAAGAAAGATACAAAAGTTTTTTTAGAAGTAAGAGGAAAAAAATACCCAGCAAATATCTGTGGGTTACCATTTTATAAAAAAAGTTATGTGAAAGGAGCAAACAAATGAGTGAAGTAAAATATTCTAAAGAACATGAGTGGATTAAGTTAGAAGGTGATGTAGCTACTATTGGAATTACAAAACATGCAACAGAAATGTTAGGAGATATAGTTTTTACAGAGCTTCCAGAAAAAGGTTCCAATGTAGAAAAAGATGGAACAGCAGGAGTTGTTGAGTCTACAAAAGCCGCAAGTGATGTGTATACACCAGTTAGCGGTGAGGTAGTTGATACTAATCAGGATATCGTAGATGATCCATCAAAAATTAACCAAGATCCTGAAAATACCGCATGGTTCTTTAAGTTAAAGATTAAAGATAAATCAGAAATGGACTCTTTAATGAATAAAGATGAATATGATAAATTTGCAAAGGAGAGCTCATCATAATGTTACATAATTCCCAAAAAGATTTTTTAAAAAGACATATTGGTCCTTCTGAAGAAGAACAATCAAAGATGTTAAAAAAATTAAATTATAAATCACTGGACGACTTGATAGATAATACTGTTCCAGAAAAAATACAGTTTAGAGGCGAATTAAATATTGGTGAATCGAATTCAGAATATGAAGCATTAAGAAAATTAAAAGTAATTTCAAAACAAAATCAAGTTTACTCAAATTTTATTGGTATGGGTTATTACGGAACCTATACACCACATGTAATCTTAAGAAATATTTTAGAAAATCCTGGTTGGTATACTTCCTACACACCTTATCAGCCA
This sequence comes from Pelagibacteraceae bacterium AG-404-P07, assembly GCA_003216235.1. Classification (GTDB taxonomy): domain Bacteria; phylum Pseudomonadota; class Alphaproteobacteria; order Pelagibacterales; family Pelagibacteraceae; genus Pelagibacter. The sequence continues at coordinate 58,653 of QCJE01000003.1, read as the reverse complement.
GAGGTAGCGCAAGGAAGATTGGAAATGCTGTTAAACTTTCAACAAATGATTGTTGATTTTACGGGAATGGATATTGCAAATGCATCTTTACTAGACGAAGGTACAGCAGCTGCAGAGGCTATGGGCCTGAGTCACAGACTTAATAAAGGTGATAGTAATTTAGTTTTTGTCTCAGAAAATTGTCATCCACAAACTATTGATGTAATACAAACTAGAGCGGAGCCAATTGGTCTAAAAGTTCTGGTTGGGAATGAGGAAAAAGTTTTAGAGCAGTTAAAAGAAGATATTGTTTGTGGAATTTTACAGTACCCTGGAACTTTAGGTGATATTAAAAATCCTAGTGAGGCAATAAGTAAAATTCATAAAAAAAATGGTAAAGCAATTTTAGCATGTGATCTGCTAGCACTCGCAAAGCTAAAAACACCAAGAGAGCTAGGAGCCGATATTGCAGTTGGCAGTTCTCAAAGATTTGGCATCCCAATGGGTTATGGAGGACCCCATGCAGCATTTTTTGCAACAAAAGATGAGTATAAAAGATCAATGCCAGGAAGAATTGTTGGTGTATCAGTTGATAGACATGGAAATAAAGCTTACAGATTATCTTTACAAACTAGAGAACAACACATTAGAAGAGATAAGGCGACTAGTAATATTTGCACTGCGCAAGCTTTATTAGCAATAGTTTCAGCAGCATATGCAATTTATCATGGACCTGATGGAATTAAAAGTATTTCTGAAAGAGTTTCTCAATTAGCAAAAAACTTTGCTGATAAGATAAAACAATCTGGGTATGAAATATATTCAGATTATTTTTTTGATACTGTAACAATTGTTACTAAAGAAAAAACTGATCAAATCTTTAAAAATGCTTTGGCTCAAAAAGTTAATATAAGAAAAGTAAATTCAGAAATGCTTGCTGTTTCTTTTGATGAAAAGAAAAATGTTTATAGAGTAAATCAACTATTAAAAATTTTTAATGCAGCTGAATCAATTAAGAAAGAAGATCCTACAGTAAGTTTACCCAATTTACCAAAAAATTTATTAAGAACTTCAAAATATTTAGAGCATCCTGTTTTTAATTCTTATCATTCAGAAACAGAAATGCTTAGATATCTTAAAAAGTTAGAAGACAAGGACATAGCTCTTAACAGAACTATGATTGCCCTAGGCTCATGTACCATGAAATTAAATGCTACCGCAGAAATGATACCTATTTCATGGAGAGAACTAGCAGAGCCTCATCCGTTTGTGCCTATTGAACAGATGGAAGGATACAGAACAATGTTCACAGACCTTAAAAATTGGCTAAGATCAATTACTGGTTTTTCAGGAGTTTCACTTCAGCCAAATGCAGGTGCTCAAGGTGAGTATGCAGGATTAATGGTAATTAGAAAATATCATTTAGATAGAGGTGATAAAAATAGAAATATATGTCTAATACCAAGCTCAGCACATGGAACCAATCCAGCAAGTGCTCAGATGGTTGGAATGAAAGTTGTTGTGGTTAATTGTGATAAAGAAGGAAACGTTGATTTTGAGGATTTAAAGAAAAAAGCAGAAACTCATTCTGAAAATCTTGGAGCATTGATGGTAACTTATCCATCAACTCATGGAGTTTTTGAAGAAAAAATATCAGATATCTGTGAATTAATTCATAAACATGGAGGTCAAGTTTATATGGATGGAGCAAATTTAAATGCTTTAGTTGGAATTGCAAAACCTGGAAATTTTGGTCCAGATGTTTGTCATATAAACTTACACAAAACATTCTGTATTCCGCATGGTGGTGGAGGACCTGGAATGGGACCTATTGCATGTAAAAGACATTTACAAGTTTATCTACCTAATCATCCGGTTGTTAAAGACTGTGGCCCTTCGTCAGGAATTGGTGCTGTTTCAGCAGCTCCTTGGGGTAGTTCAAGTATTTTATCAATTTCTTGGATGTATATTAAAATGATGGGTTCTGAGGGATTAAAACTTGCCACTCAAGTTGCAATCTTAAACGCTAATTATATTGCAAATAGACTTAAAGATCATTTTCCAATTTTATACAAAGGTTCTAAAGGCAACGTTGCTCATGAGTGTATTATTGATATCAGAACAATAAAATCAGAAACAGGTATTACAGAGGAAGATATCGCTAAAAGATTAATTGATTTTGGCTTTCATGCACCGACGATGTCATGGCCAGTAGCTGGTACTATGATGATTGAACCTACAGAAAGTGAAAGCTTATCTGAACTGGATAGATTTTGTGACACTTTAATAAAGATAAAACAAGAAATTGATCAAATAAAATCTGGTAAGTTTGATAAAGTTGATAATCCAATAAAGAATGCACCTCATACTGATACCGAATTAGCATCAGATGAATGGACGCACAAATACACTCGAGAAGAGGCTGCTTATCCAGCTAAATTTTTACGAGCAAATAAGTTTTGGCCTCCTGTAGCAAGGGTAGACAATGTGTATGGTGATAAGAATATCTTCTGTACATGTCCAAGTATGGATGAATTCAAAGAAGATGCAGCATAAAGTTTAATGAAAATTGCTGTTGTTGGCTCAGGAATTTCAGGCTTAAGTGCTGCTTACTACTTATCAAAAAATCATCATGTAGACTTATTTGAAAAAGAAGATCATTTCGGGGGACATTCTCATACAATAGATTTAACATTTGGAACTAAAAAAGTGTCAGTAGATATCGGTTTCATTGTATTTAATTTTCAAACATATCCAAATCTAATTAGATTTTTTAATGAAAATAAAATTGAAATTGAAAAAAGTGACATGTCATTTTCGGTTTCAGTTGATGACTCATTTTTTGAATATTGCGGTAGAGGATTAGATGGAATTTTTTCTAATAGATCTAATCTGATAAATTTTAAATTTTTAAGAATGTTTTTTGATATAATTAAATTTTATAAAAAGTTTGATAAATTTAATGAGTTAGATGAAGAAATAACACTTGGTGATTATTTAAAGAAAGAAAAGGTCTCAAAAGAATTTATAGATTATCACTTGATCCCTATGGTTTCTGCTATTTGGTCTATGCCACCTTATGAAGCAAACCAGATGCCATTAAAATTTTTTTTGAAATTTTTTCAAAATCATGGTTTGTTTAAATTAAAGAATAGACCTCAATGGTATACAGTTTCAAATCGAAGTAGAACTTATGTCGAAAATATTCTTTCTAAGATAAGTGGTGAACATTTTAAAAATTATAAAGTTACCAAAATTAAATCTAATAACAATGGAATTGATTTATATTACGGTGGTGAAAGTGAATTTTTTAATTATGACAAAGTTATTTTAGCTACCCATGCTGATGAAGCACTATCAATGATTGAAGATCCTTCAGAAGATGAAAAGAAAATTTTATCTAATTTTAGTTATAAAGAGAATATTGCTTATATCCACACAGATGAAAAGGTTATGCCAAAAAATAAAAAAGCATGGTCTTCATGGAATTCTTCAATTAAAAAAAATGAAATTGAAAAAAATTCAATTACATACTGGTTAAACTTATTACAAAATTTAAAATGTGAGGAAAATATTTTTTTAACATTGAATCCTTATTTTGAAATAGATGGATCAAAGGTTTTAAAAAAAGTGAAATTTACTCATCCATATTTTGATCAGTCAGCACTTACATATCAAAGTAAGCTTAAAAATTTACAAAATAAAAGAAATATTCTTTTTTGTGGTAGTTATTTTGGTTACGGTTTTCATGAAGATGGATTAAAATCATCTATTGAAATGCTAAAAAACTTTAATGACTAGTGCTATTTATAATGGAACAGTAATTCATAAAAGATTTAAACCAAAATTACATTTTTTTAAATATAAAGTATTTTCACTTTTAATTGATTTATCAGAATTAAATATTTTAGATAAAGATATAAGTTTCTTTTCATATAATAAATTTAACTTAATTAGCTTCTTTGACAAAGATCATGGTGATAGAAATGGAACTTCATTAGTTGCATGGGTTAAAAAAAATTTAAATGAAAATAAGATAAATAATAAAAATATTAAGATAAAACTTTTGTGTTACCCAAGAATTTTAGGTTATGTGTTTAATCCCCTGAGTGTTTTTTATGTTTATAACAATGAAGATAAATTAATTTCGATATTGTATGAGGTTAAAAATACATTTGGAGAGCAACATACTTATATTTTTAAAGTAGAAAATGACAATCTTTTACAACATAATTGTGAAAAAAAATTTCATGTTTCACCATTTATAGAAATGAACTGTAATTACTTTTTTAGAATTTTAAAACCTTCAGAAAAAATATCAGTCATAATCGATCAATATCAATTTAATGAAAAAATATTATATGCTTCGCAAGATGGTACGAGAACAGACCTTACAAGCTCACAGCTGATAAAATCATACTTAAAACATCCTCTCATGACCTTTAAAATTATTTCAGCGATACATTTTGAAGCGTTTAAATTATGGGCTAAAGGAATAAAATTTATTAAAAAAAAGTTAAAAATAAAAAATAATATAACGTTTGAAAACTAATGAATTTATATAACTTTGCAGACAAGATTGTATTTAGGATTTTGCAAGATATTGATTCTGGTTATTTGGAAATCACAAGCTTTAATGGGGACATAATTAAATTTGGTAATCCTGATGATTCTTTGAAAGCTAATATAAGAATAAAAAAACCAAATTTCACTTTTAATTTGATTAAAGGTGGAAGTATTGGTTTTGCCGAGTCTTATATGAAAGAAGAATTTGAAACAGACAACCTATCAAACTTAATTGAAATCACAGCACGAAATATAAAAGTAATCTATAAATTTTCGGGACTATTGGATTTATCAGTAATAAATTTTTTAAAGAATATTTTTATTAATAATACTAAAAGCAGAAGTAAAGAAAATATTACTAAACATTATGATTTAGGGAATGAATTTTTCTCACTTTGGCTTGATAAAACTCTTACATATTCAAGCGCTATCTTTGAGGAGAAAAATCAAGATTTATCAGATGCTCAAAATAATAAATATCAAAAATTAATTAATCTAATTAAACCAAAAAATGGAGATAAAGTTTTAGAGATAGGATGTGGCTGGGGAGGTTTTGCTGAATACTTAGGCAAGAAATATGATGTAAAATTAGATTGTATAACAATTTCAAAAAAACAATATGAATATGCTAAAGAAAGGATTCATAAATGTGGTTTAAATGAAAAAGTTAATATTCAAATTAAAGATTATAGAGATTTAAAAGATAAATATAATTCAATAGCTTCAATTGAAATGATAGAAGCCGTAGGACAAAATTATTTAGAGAGTTATTTTAAAAAGATTAAAGAAAATTTATCTGATACTGGCACAGCTGCTATTCAAGCAATTACAATTGATGATAGCTTATTTGATAGATATAAAAATAAGCAAGATTTTATTCAAAAATACATTTTTCCTGGTGGATTTCTTCCAAGTAAAAATGCTTTAAATAAGCATGTGTCAGAAAATGGTTTGACTATAAAGTCATATGACTCTTACGCTAATCATTATTCTTATACATTGGCATTATGGAGAAATGAATTTAATAAAAAATGGGATTTAATTAAGACCCAAGGTTTTGATTCGACATTTAAAAAAATGTGGGAATTTTATCTTTCTTATTGTGAGGCTGGATTTAAATCAAAAAATATCGACTTAATTCAATTTTCATTACAAAATAAATAACTAAAAGGAGAAATGTGAGAAAAATAATTAACTTAAAATCAATTTTATTGATAATTTCTTTATTCTTAATTACAAACTGTTCAAATAAAAGTGCTATGAACCCAGAAGATTTTAAAGGTAAGGAACCCAGATTAATCATAGAAGAATATTTGTCAGGCAATGTTAAAGCTTGGGGAGTTCTTCAAAATAGATCTGGTAAAGTTACGAGACAGTTTTCAGCAGATCTAAATGGTAAATGGGATGGAAACCAATTAATTTTAGATGAAAAATTTAATTGGGATGATGGTGAAATTCAAAATAGACAATGGCAAATTACAAAAATTGATGACAACAATTATGAGGGAACAGCCGGAGACGTTGTGGGAAAAGCAAAAGGTTATTCATATGGGCCAGCATTTAAATTCGAATATGTTCTTTTAGTACCTGTCAAAGGGAAAGAAATGAAAATTACTTTTGATGACTGGATATTTAAGCAGGATGATCGTGTTGCCATAAATAGAGCAACCATGACAAAGTTTGGCATAAGAGTTGCAGAACTTACAGTGGTATTTGTTAAAGATTAATTTTTTTTTTGATATTTTGTCATTTTACCCACCAAACCAAAATATATTTTGCTTGGTAAGAAGCTTAAAATTTTAAGTATAAGAGTTAAAGATTTTGGAAAATGAATTTCAAATACATTCTTATTAATTAATCCATCGTAAATTTTTTCAGCTGCATATTCTGTTGTTTTTAAAAATGGCATTTTAAAATCATTTTTATCAGTCATTGGTGTTTTTATAAATCCAGGAGATACCAAGCAAACACGTACATTTGATCTTTTAAAATCGAAGTATAAACTTTCTGCTAAATTATTTAGAGCAGATTTAGAAGGTCCATAACCAGTTGAATTGGGTAATCCTCTATATCCAGCAATAGATGAAACAATAGCTACAATACCTTCTTTTCTATTTTTAAAATATTCTTCTACAGCTTTGATACTATTTAATGTGCCGAAAAAATTTATTTTAAATACGTCCTCTATTTGTTCAATGTCTATATCTTTTTCTTTCTTCGGATTCCAAGTCCCAGTAGAAAAAAAACAAATATCAATATCTTGAAACTTATTTTTAATTTGCTTAAAAACTTCTCGACATTTTGACTTATCTGTTACATCTAAGGGAAATCCATGAATATTTTCATTATTATCAGAAATTTCTTTAAGTAGATTTTCACGTCTTGCAGAAATCGCTACATTCCAACCTTCGTTAGCAAACTTTATAGCTAACGCTTTGCCTATTCCTGTACTTCCGCCAGTTATCCAAATTGTTTTTTTATTCATTCTATAGTGTTGTATAATACTTAAATGCTTAAAAATAAATTTATATCATTTGTTCTATTTTTCATAATTACATATTCTGCATCATTTATTGGGGGAATGGCGACAATAAGTTTTAAAGAACCTTGGTATTCACAGCTCGTAAAGTCAAATTATAATCCACCAGATTGGATTTTTGCTCCAGTTTGGACAACATTATATCTAATGATGACATTAGCTATTTGGTTTTATTGGCATAGTAAAAATAGAGAAATGAATACAATTTATATTTATTTTATTCACATAGTTTTCAATACAACTTGGAGTATTGTTTTTTTTGGTCTTCACCAAATCTTATTAGCATTAATTGTATTAATGATTCTAATTATTTTGATAATTATTCTTATTTTAAGATTCAAACGTGTCAATTATGTAAGTTCATATCTAATGATTCCCTATTTACTTTGGAGTTGCTATGCACTATTTCTAAACTTAAACTTATATATTTTAAATTGAAATGGATGATGTTGTAATAGTAGGTGGCGGAATTATTGGTACAGCAACTGCTTATTTTCTTTCTAAAGAGGGCAGAAAAGTAAAAGTAATTGAGAGAGATCCAACATATAAAACAGCTTCTTTCCCTTTATCACTTGGAGGATTTAGAAGACAATTTTTTCAAACAGAAAATATTTTATTAGGAAAATTTGCGAGAGAATTTATTTTTCAAATACCTGAATTACTAAAAACAGAAAAAAATCCTAAACCAACAGCTAGTATGGTAACAAATGGATATCTATTAATGTTTGGACCTGAACATGCTGAGGAACAATATAAAGCTTTAGAGAACCATAAAGCTTGTGAAGCGGGTACAAAAAATATTAAGGGGTCGGAACTAACTAAATTTTTTCCATATATAAATAGTGATGGAATAGAAACTGCTACATTTACTGATAATCAAAGTGAAGGATGGATTGATCCATTTATGTTCCATAGTGCGTTAAAAAGTAAAGCAATGGAACTTGGTGCGGAATTTGTAAAAGGGGAAATAAAATCTTTGTCAGAAATAAAAGCTAAAACAATTATTTCTGCTGCAGGATGTTGGACAAAAGAACTATTGGAAGATATTCCAGTTGAACCACAAAAGCACACTGTATTTAGAGTTAAGTGCCCAAAACATATTCCTGAAATGCCTTTAACTGGAGATTTAACAACAGGGGTATATTGGCGACCAGAGGGAAAAGAATATTTAGCAGGATCCCCTAAGTCTGTTTTTGATGCAGATGATTTGGAGCCAGCATGGGATGATTTTGAAGAACTTGTATGGCCCGCATTGGCTCAAAGAATACCTGCAATGGAAGAACTAAAGTTAACTGGAGGGTGGGCCGGTTATTATGATTGTAATAGACTTGATAATAATGCGGTAGTTGGAAAGCATCCTAAGTTTGAAAATGTATATTTAGCTACAGGTTTTACAGGTAGAGGTCTAATGCAAGCACCAGGAATTGGTAGAGCTTTAACAGAGTTAATTACAACTGGCGCATATCAATCGATTGATATTTCAAATATGGCTGTTGAAAGAGTTTTAGGTAAAGAAGCTAGACCAGAACCTTATGTACTTTAAATTAAGTTCCACAAAAGGTTTGGTATTTTTTATCTGAATTAGATCCAATTTGATAATCAAGAATATCTTTTTGATGAGAATATGGACCTTTCAAAACTTTTATTAGTTGATTAATGGGTTTTAAATTATTTTTTTTAGCTTCTTCAAGAGCCTCTTCAACTTTATGATTTCTTGGTATAATTAAAGGGTTAACAGTTTTCATTAATTCTAAATATTTTTCTGATGTATTATTATTAGTTTTTAATCTTTCATCCCATCTTATTTTCCAATTTTGAAAATCTTTATCTTCGTAATTTTTATCATCATCTATATTCTCATTCATTAAATGACAAAAAGTATTTGTATAATCAACTTTCTTTTGATGCATCCAAGTAAGTAGATCAAGAATTAAAAATTTATCTTTTTCATCTACACCAAATAAACCTAACTTATCTCTCATCATATTAAGCCATTTTTCTTCATACTTTTTTTCAAATGAATTTATGATTTTTGTCGCTAATTCAATTGCTTTCTCTTGATCATTATCAATAAAAGGTATTAAGCATTCAGCAAATCTTGATAAATTCCATTTTGTGATTACAGGTTGATTGCAATAAGCATATCTACCCATTTGATCTATAGAACTAAATACTGTTTTTGGATCATACGTATCCATAAATGCACAAGGTCCATAATCTATTGTTTCACCAGAAATACTCATATTATCAGTATTCATTACACCATGAACAAAACCAACTCTCATCCAATTGACAACTAGATCTATTTGTTTTTCCATAACATTAGCTAGAAGATCTATAGCTTTATTTTTAGAATTTTTTATATCTGGATAATGACGATTAATCACATAGTTTAACAAAACTTCTAGTTCATCTTTTTTTTCTCTAGCAGCAATATATTGAAAAGTTCCAACCCTTATATGACTTGAAGCAATCCTTGTTAAAATTGCACCAGGTAAAAAAGCTTCTCTAATTACATCTTCACCTGTTTTTACAACTGCTAAACTTCTTGTTGTTGGAATTCTTAGTCCATTCATAGCTTCACTAATTATATATTCTCTTAACATTGGACCTAATGCAGCCCTACCATCACCATTTCTTGAAAATGCAGTTTTTCCTGACCCCTTAAATTGAATATCATATCTTTTATTATCTTTTGATAAATGTTCCCCAATCAAAACAGCTCTACCATCACCTAACATAGTGAAATGACCAAATTGATGTCCAGCATAAGCTTGGGCAAGACTATTACTACCTTCTGGTAAAGAGTTTCCTGAAAATAATTCTGATAATTTTTGATTATCCAAATTAGAAAAATCAAGATTAAGATCCTCTGCAAGTTTTTTATTAAATAAGACTAGTTCAGGTTTTTTAACTGGAATAGGCTTTATATCTTCTTTAAAAGCTTTTGATAATTTGAAATAAGTATTATCAAAACACCATCCTATGGTCATTTAATTTAGCTTACTTCAGCCTCATGGTCTTTTGGTTTTACTTCAGTTTTGAATTGATTTGAGATTTTTTGAACTTGTACTGAAGAAACTTTGTATTCAGCACACATTGTTTCTTCATCTTTTCCATGACCAGTTACCATATTGACCATATGTTCAGGAAAATGGAATGTTGTAAAAACTATACCTTCTTTTACTTTATCCGTAACCTCTACTTTTAAAGCTACTTCACCTCTACCTGAATACAATCTTCCAATATCACCAGTATTTAAATCTCTATTTGCCGCATCTTTAGGATGTACTAACAATACATCTTCATCAACAATGTTAATATTGCTAGTTCTTCTTGTCATTGTAGCAGCATTATAGTGTTGTAAAACTCTACTTGTCGTCAATATTAGAGGATAATCTTTATGATTGGCTTCAATCTCAGAAGATTCTTTCCAGTCAAAGTTTTTCAATCGACCTTTTCCTAGTTTGAATTCTTCAGTATGTAATATTTGTGTATCTGTTCCATCTTCTTTTACAGGCCATTGTAAGCCCATTTTTCCTAATCTTTCTCGAGTAATTCCCTTAAAGAAAGGAACAATATCCGCAATTTCTGCTAATACTTGATCTGCATCATAGTCTGGTTGATCAAAACCAAGTTTTTGCATCATATCTGTTACTATAACGCCATCTGGTTTTGTTCCTGGTAATGGAGGAACAGCCCGATTAACTCTTTGAACTCTTCTTTCGGTATTAGTGAAAGTTCCATCTTTCTCTAAAAAGGTAGTTCCTGGTAAAACTACTGTTGCAAGTTTTGCTGTTTCACTCATAAATATTTCTTGAACAACTAATAACTCTAATGAATTCATTGCTTCAACCACATGAGCACTATTAGGATCTGTTTGAACAATATCCTCACCAATAATCCAGATTCCTTTTAATTCTTTGTTGATAGCCGCATCAAACATTTGTGGTATTTTTAGGCCAGCTTTAGTTGGATGTGTTACACCATATTTCTCTGTATAGAATTTTTGATTTTTTTCATCAGCTACTTCAAAATAGCCAGCACCTTGATGAGGTTGACAACCCATATCTGCAGCACCTTGGACATTGTTTTGACCTCTTAAAGGATTTACACCAACTCCTTTTCTTCCAATATTACCTGTGATCATAGCTAGGTCTGCAATCAACATTACTGTTTTTGACCCTTGTTCGTGCTCTGTTACTCCTAACCCATGAAATTCCATTGAATTTTTTGCAGTTGCATATGCAATAGCAGCTTCTTTAACTAGCTGTTTATCTACCCCAGCAACTTTTGCCAATTGATCAACATCTTGTCTTTCAATTTCTTTTAAAAAATTATCGAAACCTTCTGTACGATCTCTAATAAAATCAACATTATATAATTTTGATTTAACGATATAATGTAACATCATATTTAGAACAGCAACATTAGTTCCGGGTCTTAATTTAATATGATAGTCTGCTAGTTGTGCAACTTCTGTTGTAATAGGATCTAAAACAATAAGTTTTTTACCTTTCATTACTTGTTGTTTTATTTTTGCACCTGTAACTGGGTGAGCATTTGTTGGATTTGCTCCAATAATTAAAAATAAATCTGCATGATAGATATCTTCAGTAGAATTAGTTGCAGCACCAGTTCCGAAAGTTTGTTGCATTCCCCATGCGGTAGGGGAGTGACAAATTCTTGCACAACAATCAACACTATTTGTACCAACAGCAGCTCTAATCATTTTTTGAAAAACATAGTTTTCTTCATTAGTACATCTAGCAGATGAAATACCTGCAAAAGCATCAGGTCCATGATCCTTTATGATCCTTTGCATTTCTTTTTTTATAAAATCATAAGCCTCATCCCAAGTTGCTTCTTCAAATTTTCCATTTCTCTTAATTAACGGAGTTTTAAGTCTGTCAGGATGATCATAAAAACCAAATGCATATCTTCCTTTGATACAAGTATGACCGGCATTGACCTCAGTTTCTTTAGGTGTATCTATAGCAACAACTTTATTATTTTTAATTGAAGTTTCAAGATTACATCCTACGCCACAATATGAACAGGTAGTTCTTACTTTTTTATCTACAGCAGCAGACTTTGACTGAAATACATCAGAAATAGCATCAGTTGGACATGTGTGTGCACAAGCACCACAAGAAACACATGAAGAGTCTCCAAATGTCATATCGTTATCTGTTGTAATTTTAGACTCAAAACCTCTTCCAGACATTGTTAATACAAATGATCCTTGAATTTCATCACAAGCTCTTACACATCTTCCACAATTTATACAATTATCTAAGTTCATTCTCATATAATCATGAGAAGTATCTCTTGGAATACCTTTGTGTTGCTTTGGATTATTATATCTATGGTCAGAAATACCTAGGTCGTTTGCAACAGTTTGAAGTTCACAATTATTATTTACCTCACAAGTATTACATTCCATTGGATGGTCAGTTAAGACCAATTCTACTATGTTTTTTCTAAGATTATGAAGATTGTCATTTGTTGTGAAAACGTGTTGATTTTCAGCTATTGGAGTATGGCATGAAGCAACTACTTTTGTTGGTCCATCTTTTTCTAATGCTACTTCAACTGAACAAACTCTACAGGCACCGTAGGGTGCTAAATTAGGATCATCACATAATGATGGTACTTTTTTTTCACCAACATAGCTTTTAACAAATTTTAAGATAGATGTATGATTGGCGCCAATCTCATATGGTTTACCATCAATATAAGCAATTTTTCTTTTTTCAGAACTCATTAGTTGTCTTTTACCATATCATCTTTCATTTCATCACCAAAATATTTTAGAATATTCATTATTGGAGTTGGTATTGCACCACAAAGAGCACATAAACAACCCTTTTTCATTGTTACCAATAATTCATTAAGTAATTTAAGAGGAATTTTTGCAGTTTTTTTCTTAGCTTGGTCAAACATCTCTTTTCCCCTATAAGACCCTAACCTTCCTGGAAAACACTTGCCACAAGACTCTTCTGCAGAAAATTCAAATAAATGATGAATGTATTCAGTCATTGGAAAATCTTTAGGAATACTTACAACACTGGCATGACCCAGCATGAAACCTTTTGAGGTAAATTCCTGAAAGTCTAAATTAAGATTATCAATTTCATTAAGAGGAACAACACCACCTAGAGGACCACCAATTTGAAATGCTTTTAAGGGTTCTTTGTAACCACCACCAATTTCATTAAATATTTTTTTCATTGGTGTTCCCATGTCTATTTCATAAACACCTGGATTATTAAAAAAACTATCTAGACAAACTAATTTTGTTCCCGCAGATTTTTTGTTTCCAATTGATGAGAATTTTTCAGCACCATTAATTAAAATACCCGTTGCTGCTGCTAAAGTTTCAACATTGTTAACTACAGTTGGCTTTTTATAAAGTCCCTCAGTAACTGGGAATGGAGGTCTAACATCTACCTCAGCGCGCCTACCTTCAATTGATGCTATCAAAGCTGTTTCTTCACCACAAATATAAGCGCCTTGACCAATGCAAATTCCAAGATCAAAAGAAAATTTAGTACCTAAAATATTTTCACCCAACAAGTTTAATTTTTTAAGTTCATTAATACATCCATTAATTGCTTCTATAGATTTTGGATATTCGCCTCTAATATATAATACCCCTTCATCGCTTCCTATTACCAAACCGCATATTACCATTCCAAAAATAACTTTTAATGGCTGGTCCTCCAAAAGGTATCTGTCAGAAAATGCGCCCGAGTCTCCTTCATCAGCGTTACATATAACATATTTCTTATCACCTTTTGCTTTACTACAGAAATCCCATTTCATTCCAGCTGGAAAGCCTGCACCACCTCTTCCTGTTAGATTGGAGTCTAGTAGTGACTTAACAATTTCTTTTTTATCTACTTTTAAAAATTTATTCAGCTGATCTTTGAATTGATCTGTTGAAGAAAGTTTATCATCCATTAAAAAACTTGTCGTTGCATAACTTTTTGAAAAAAATTTTTCTTGTTTGATATTTTCTCCTTTTAAAATTTGATCAATTTTTTCAATATCTTTTCCTGCATAATTTTCACCATCATAATGGAAAGCATGATTTTCGTAACAGTGCCCCAAACAAAACATTTCACCTACTTTGTCATCTCCAAGTTTTGATTTTAAAGTTTCTTTTAATTTGTCTTGAGTACCAGCACACATGCAGGCGCTGCCATTACAAACAAAAGCTTTTTTTTCTCTATGTGAAGGTCTTAAAAATTCATAAAAGCTCTCTGCTCCATGAATAGTTGAAACACCTAAATTATATTCTTTCGCAATTTCTTTAATATCTTTTGGTGAGTCATTAAGGATATTTTCAGACATCTTTTTAAAAAGGTTGTCTTTTAATCCAACTTTACCTGACAAATTACTAATATTTTTTGACACTAGTCTCCCCGCAATATTAATTTACAATAACTTTTTGGTTATTTGTGTAAATGTTAAAACTATCCTCTTTTACGAAACCTATCAAGGTCATGTCAAACCTATTCGCCAGGTCTATTGCTAGGCTAGTTGGCGCACCTACACCGATCATTAATCCAATATTTGTCATTAAAACTTTCTGAACAAGCTCAAAATTTAATCGACCAGAACATGTTATAAATTGGTTTTTAGGGTCAATTTGGTTTTCATTTAAAGCATTTCCAATCATTTTATCTAGAGCATTATGTCTTCCCACATCCTCTCTAAGAGATATCAATTTGCCATCTGATGAAAATAATCCACTCGCGTGAATTCCCCCAGTTTTTGAAAACTCAATTTGATTTTGTCTTAATATTGAAGGCGATCTGACAATAACACCTTTTGCTAACCTTGGCTTAGTCTTAAAAGTTTTCTCTTTTTTAATTATCTCTAAAGCATCAAGCGATGATTTTCCACACACTCCACACGATGAATTTGTTAAAAAGTCTCTTTTAATTTTAGAAATATTTATATTTTTAGAATTATTAAGAGTAATTAATATTTTGTTTTGAATTTTATATCGCCCAACCTTTTCACCAATATTTTCTATTTTGTCTATTTCATTTAAATTTTGAATTATTTGTTCGTTAAATAAAAAACCCCTTACTAAATCCTCATCATGACCCGGGGTTCTCATTGTTATTGAAAGGCTACTAGTTACCCATTCATTTAGATCTTTATATTTTATCGAAATTTCTAAAGGTTCTTCTATTGAAATGAGATCATCGACTCTTTCAAATTTATTTTTTTTAAATTTGGTTACCTTATAATTAGAATTCATCCAATCATTTTAACGGATAATTCTTTTTAAGTAAAAATTTATTAATTAAGATAGCTAATGAAATAATGATAATACATCCAAATATAATTGGACTTAATAAATAATCATAAGAAACACTTCCAATAATTACCATTATTGGATTTCCACCCGCTGGAGGATGCACGACATTAAATAATATCATTAAAAAAATTCCAACTCCAACTGCTAAAGCTATGTTGATGAATATTGGCAATGGTACTAGAGCTACAAAAACTACACCTACAAGTGCAGTAACTAAATGACCAAAAAAAACATTTTTTGGTTGAGCAAATGGACTTTCAGGAAAACCGAATAATAAAACCATAGATGATCCAAAAGACCCAGCTATAAATAAACCTAAGGCACTTTTATAGGTTAAAACAGTAAGAACACCTATTGTGAATGCAGAAAATATTCCTGCCAGTAAAGCTTTTTTAAAAGTTTCTTTATTTATTTTAATCATTGCAATTTTAATGCTTTAAATACAGTTCTCATTGGAAGAAGCAAACATTCTTTTCTAGTTGCATTTTTTTGGTCCAATAATTCTATAAAGTCTACCCAATTTTTTTCTAAAATTATTTTAGTATTTTCGAATATATTTTCACACGAATTTATAAATTTTTTGATTTCATCTAATTTTTTATTTTTGATTTTTTGTGATAGTAAACTCACAGAAGCCTGGCAATAAACACATGATTTACATTGGTAACCCATATCAATGACCTTATCATTTTGCACTAAAAGACTAATTTCCATTTCATCGCCACAAATTGGATTTTTATTTTTTGATTTATGTGTGTGTTTTTCAAGAATTTTATTGTTCTCAGTATTTGAGGCTATTTCTAAAATTCGTAAATCCATTTTATTTCTTTAAATCAAAATTTAATGTTTTATATTTCGTTTGATGGATCATAACAACATTTTAGCAGTTGTGCTAGCAGGAGGAAAATCTAAAAGATTTGGTAGAGATAAATCTCAAGTTAAATTAGCTGATAAAATACTGATTGATTACATTTTGAATGAAATAAAAGATCTTTATAAAGATATTTTGATTGTGACAAATGAGCCAATTAAATTTTTGGACTCAAATAACATTTCTGTAACAAGCGATATCAAAAAAGGTCTGGGACCTCTTGGAGGGGTATTAAGTGCAATGAAATGGGCAAGAGATAATAAAAAAGATTATAAATGGATATCAACATTTCCAATTGACACTCCATTTTTTAAAAAAAATCATCTAATAAAATTTTATAAAGAGATTAATTTAGATAAAAGTAATCTATTTTTTATGAAGTCAAAAAATACACGGCATAATATTTTTGGATTATGGTCACTAGAACTATTTGAAAAGTTAGAATTTGCGCTAGACAAAGGTGATAGAAAAGTAGAACTGTGGGCAAATGAAATTGGTGTTAAAACAATTGATTTAGAATATGAAAACAATAAAGATCCTTTTTTTAATATTAATACCGAGGAAGATTTAGAAAATGCAAAAAAATTATTAAAGAATGATAAGTTATAAAAAATCTAAAATTATTTTAAAAAAATCTATAATTAAGATAGGTGAAGAATTTATAAAAACTAACAAATGTCTTAATAGAGTTACTTCAGAAAATATATATGTTCATTCATACTATCCCTCAGGAAATAATGCTGCTTTTGATGGTTATGCATTAAAATCAATCGATACGAATAAATTAAATAAAAAGCTATATCAAAAATTCCAAATAATCGGATCGATTGCTGCAGGAAATAAACCAATTAAAAAAAAAATTAAAAAATTTCAAACGGTAGAGATAATGACTGGTGCATTAATACCAAAATCTTTTGATACAATAATTCCAATTGAGCAAATAAATTTTCATCCAAATAAAAAAAACCCTAACTATATTTTAATAAATAAAAAAATACCAAAGTTTGAACATGTAAGGTTTAAGGGTTCAGATTATAAAAAAGGTGATTTATTAATATCTAAAGGAACAATTTTGCAACCTAATCATATATTAGCATTAAAGACATTGGGAATAAAAAAGATTAAAGTTAAAAAAAAACCGAATATTTTATTTTTTTCAACTGGTAATGAAATTACCAATAAAGATAAAATCCTAGATTGGGAAGTAAGAAACTCAAATTGTCATTATATTAATTCTTTGAATGAAAATTTTTTATTCAACTTTAAAGATGGTGGAATTTTAAGAGATAATCAAAGTAATTTATTTAGATCATATATAAACAAAATGCTTATATCGAAAATTGATATGATTATTACTTCTGGTGCTGTATCAGCTGGAAAATTTGATTTTGTGCCAAGTGTAGTAAATAAATTTAGGTTATCTAATCATTTTAAAGGTGTAGCAATCAGACCAGGTAAGCCAATTTTGTTTGCAAAGATAAGAGGGAAGTCAAAAGCTATTTTTGGTTTACCAGGGAACCCAATCTCATCAGCTGCATGTTTTAGATTCTTTGTATACCCATATTTAAGAAATTTACTTGGTATAAAAGAGGAAATTTCATTTAAAGCAATATTAAAGAATGAATTTAGAAAAAAAAAAGACTTTACACGTTTCGTAAAAAGTAAATTGAGTACAACTAATAATGGTAAACTAGAAGTTCAAATTTTAAAAGGCCAGGAGTCATTTAGAATAAAATCATTTATACAATCAAATATTTGGGTGATGCTACCCTCTGGTAAAGAAAAATTTAAAAAAGGGGAAATTGTTGATTGTTTTTTTCCAAATCAATCAAATAAATTTTTTTCATAAATGATCTAATTTTTGTTGTAGTTGAAATAAATAAGAATTAATAATTCAGTAATGATCGAACTTAAAAATGAAAAAATAGCAGTACCCGTAGTATTATTTGCTGGGCTACTTTGGTCATTTGGTCCATTAGTAGTTAGGTATATGGATCAACCTAATCTTGTACCATGGCAATATATATTTGGTAGAGGCCTTACGATATTTATTCTTTTAAATCTCTATTTATATTTTGAAGAAGGCTTAAATTTTTATAAAAATTATAAGAAAATTGGTAAATCAGGATTATTAGGTGGATGTGGTCTTGGTGTAGCAATGATTTCTTTTATTTATTCAATTACAAACACTACAGCTGCAATTACTTTATTATGTTTAGCAGCTATGCCTTTTTTTACAGCATTACTTGCTTTTTTATTTTTAAAAGAAAGAATTAGTTTTAATGTTTGGATATCAATAATACTTGCAACTATAGGAATAATAATAATGGCATTTGGTAATACTGAAAAAAGTTCAGTAATCGGATTTATTTTCGGCATTACTTCGTCTATCGGTTTTTCTGTTTTTTCTGTAACATTAAGATGGAGAAAAGAAACTCCAAAATTTACTACTGTAGCTATAGCGGGATTGTTTTGTTTTGTTGTAGCAACAATTGTGATTTTAAGCAAAAATCAAACTTTTTTTGCAACTAATTATAATAGCTCCATGTTTTCGTTGCATGGTACATTAGTATGTTTGGGGTTAATTTTATATTCTATAGGATCAAAAGCAATTCCAGCAGCAGAACTTACTTTACTATCTTTGACTGAAGTAATAGGGGGAATTTTTTGGGTATGGTTACCTTTATTCGGCATCAATGAAGTACCATCAACAAATACTATAGTCGGTGGTTTTTTTCTTTTTGTATCTATAACTTATTATAGTTTAATTATGAGATGGAATAAAAGATATATTGCTCTAAATTAAAACAAATCTATGGAAAGACCTGATTTTTTTACATTAAATAATGGAGAAAAGGCAAAACTTCCTTTCACTGATCAAGAATATAATCAAAGAGTAAATAAATTAAGAAAAGTATTAGAAAAAAATAACCTTGATATGATTATTTTAACATCAATGCACAACATAGCATATTACACAGGTTTTATTTATTGTTCCTTTGGCAGACCTTATGGTTGCGTAATTACAAAAAATAAGATTTCAACTATTTCAGCCAATATAGACTCAAGTCAACCTTGGAGAAGATCACATTGTGATAATGTTATTTATACAGATTGGAAAAGAGATAATTTTTTAAAAGCTATTGTCTCGATTATTGGTAGAGACGATCCACCAAAAAATATTGGTATCGAAAATGATCATATTACATTAGATATGAGAGAAAAAATTGGTTCGATATTTTCATTTTCAGTTTTTAAAGATATCTCAAAAGAGCTTATGAAATTAAGAATGATAAAATCAAATGAGGAAATACAAATAATCAAGAATGGTGCAAGAATTGCTGATATAGGTGCAGAAGAAATAGTTAAAAATATTAAACAAGGTGCAACTGAACTAGAAATTGCAATTTCTGGAAGAGATAAAATGGAGAGAGAAATTGCAACTACCTATCCTAGTGCTGAATACATGGATACTTGGGTATGGTTTCAATCTGGAATTAATACAGATGGTGCACATAATCCAAAAACTAACCGCAAATTAAAAAATGGTGATATTTTATCTTTGAATACATTCCCAATGATTTCAGGTTATTACACAGCACTTGAAAGAACATTATTTTTAGAATCAGTTGACGATGACTCAATGAGAGCTTGGGAAGCAAATGTAAAAGTTCATAAAAGAGGTCTAGAATTAATAAAGCCAGGTGTTAAATGTTCAGATATTTGTAATGAATTAAATGAATTATTTGCAGATCTTGGGTATTTACAATACAGAACTTTTGGATATGGACATTCCTTTGGAGTCCTTTCCCATTTTTATGGACGGGAAGCAGGATTGGAACTTAGAGAGGATATTGATACGATCTTAGAAGAAAATATGGTTATTTCAATGGAACCTATGATTTTAATTCCTGAAGGAAAGCCAGGCTCGGGTGGTTATAGAGAACACGATATTTTAATTATCGGTAAAGATGGGGCTGAAAATATTACTAAGTTTCCATTTGGCCCAGAACATAATATTATCAAAAGATAGGATGAATAAAAATAAATTTGTAGTAAATAGTTGGAATGAGTGGGACCCACTAAAACATGTAATAGTTGGTAGAGCAGATGGAACCTGTATACCTGCACCAGAACCTGCCCTTGACGCTAAGGTTCCAGAAGATTCGGATATGAGGGGGAAATTTGGCCCAAGAACAAAAGATACAGTTGATAAAGCTAACCAGCTTTTAGATGATTTTACAAATATTTTGGAGAAGAGGGGTATTAAAGTGGACAGACCTGAGCCAATTAATTTTAATCAAAAAACATCAACTCCTGATTGGGAGGCGGAAACTATGTTTGGATGTATGCCCCCGAGGGATGTTTTGCTTACAGTAGGAAATGAAATTTTAGAGGCCACAATGAGTTATAGATGTAGATGGTTTGAATATTTATGCTATAGGCCACTTTTAAAAGAATACTACAATAATGATACTAACATGAGACATGAGTCAGCGCCAAAACCAAGACTTACAGATGCTGATTATAGAAAAGATTATTTATCAGACAAAATTGGAATTCAAAAACGGCTTAAATGGACAGAAGATAAATTTTTTGTAACCACAGAGGAAGAACCATTATTTGATGCTGCAGATGTATTAAGATTTGGAAAAGATTTGATTGTTCAACACGGATTTACAACAAATCTTAAAGGTATTGATTGGTTAAAAAGACATTATAAAGATCATAGAGTCCATGCAGTAAATTTTCCAGGAGATCCCTATCCAATACATATTGATGCTACATTTACACCAATTAGAGAAGGTTTGATTATAAACAATCCTCAAAGAAGATTACCTAAAGAACAGAGAAAACTATTTGAGAATAATGGTTGGGAGATAATTGATGCAGCACAGCCAGCACACAACGAACCGCCACCTCTTTGTTATTCTTCAGTTTGGCTTTCGATGAATGTTTTGGTTTTAGATCCTAAAACAGTTTGTGTCGAGAAAAGTGAAAAGTATCAAGCTGAACAACTTGATAAATTAGGCATGGAAGTTATCCCTATTGAATTAAGAGATGCGTATGCATTTGGTGGAGGACTTCACTGTTGTACTGCTGATGTTTATAGAGAAGGTGATTTAAAAGATTATTTTCCAAAACAATTAGACTAACTTGGATGTTGTTTTAAAAATTCTATAAAATTTACAACCTCATCAAATTTTTCATCAGATATATCTTTATAACTATTTTTGAATTTATCTTTTATACATAGTGCTACGTGTGCATAAGGATTTCGTCCTTTAGGGTGATTTGGATGATCTGGTAGTTGTCCTTGAAGATGATCACCAGCTTTTTGAATAATCTTCCAAAGTTTGCTTGCATTTTCTTTATTCATTTAAATTGAAATAATATAGTGTATCTTTGTAATAGTAAAATATGTCAAAAATTATAAAGATCGGTATCACACGTAGTAACAATAAAGAAATAGAAGAAGTAAGTTCTATTAAAGTTTTAGCTAACAAAGGCGTAATTGGCGATAGACATTTTAAAGAGTTTAATGATCCATATTGCCAGTTATCCTTAATAGAATCAGAAAATATAGATTATTATAATTTAAAATATGGTCTTAATATAAGATACCTAGATTTTCGGAGAAATATTGTTACCAAAGGCATAAATCTTAATGACTTAGTTGGAAAAAAACTTTTAATAGGTAAAGTTGAAGCAGAAGGTATAGATTTGTGTAGGCCATGTAGACATTTAACAGAAATATTGAGTCAAAAAAATATTCTTAAAGAATTTTTGAGAAGAGGAGGTCTAAGATGTCAGATTTTATCCTCATCAAAAATAAATGTTGGAGATGAAATTAAGATTTTAAATTAGTTTTTTGGGGTTTTATCAACTTCAAATTTTTCTAAACCAGAAGATATTTTATTTTCAATAGGTTTGCTATTTTCTTCAAAAGATTTTAATCTTTCTAGTTCTTTCTCTCTTAATCTTTGTTCTCTTAGATTTTCTCTTTGTTGCTTAATTTTTTTTTCACGATCAAATTTTTCTTCCCATTCTTTTATTTTAACAAATTCTAATTCCTTCTGTTTTTCTTCCTCTATCTTGATTAATTTAAGAACTTTTTCTTTTCGTTTTTTTTCTTTTAATTCTTTTGCCAATTGTTCTTCTTCTCGAACTTTAAGATCAATATTTTTCCTATTTTGCTCCTCTTCTTTTTGCTTAAGTTCTTTTTCCTTATTTCTTAAATCATTAGTAATTAAAACTAGATTTTCATCTTTCTTGATCAATCTTTCATTTTCAATTTTTTGAATTTCTTCTTTTGATCTTAGTTCTTTTTCTTTTGTTTTGAGCTCATCTTCTTTTATTCTTAATTTATTTTCTTCTTTTTTTAATTTTTCTTCCCAAACTTTTAAATCTTTTTTTTCTTTTATTATTGCGTTATTTTCTTGAAGTTTTTTTAACTTAATTTCTTTTATTTTTTTTAATTCTTGGTTTTTTTTGTAATTCAAATAAGCACTACTTAAAGACTTTGTAGTGATACTAGCAAGTTTAGCTAGCCCTCCGCTATTTTTATCTTTTTTCTTTTTATTTTTTATTTTTATGTTTTTTTTACTGGGCATTTTTATAAAAATTAATTTGAACAAAGATTTTGAAATTATTCAACCAATACTATTACTTTTTTTATCATTTAGTGACTGTTTTGAGTTACAACTTATAAGTGATAAATCACCTTATCTATTGAATAGATAATAATTTTTTTGCATTAAATTTATTAAGATATATTAAGATTTTGTGAAAAAATTTAAAAGATTAATTATTGCTTGTGACGGGGAAGCTGCAAGCGGCAAAAGTACTGCGGCAAAATTAGCATCAAAAAAATACAAACTTTTATTGTTCAACTCTGGTTTACTATACAGGTATGGAAGTAAATTAATAATAAATTATAAGCCAAAAAATCCCATAACTTTTTTAAAGAAAAAATTTAAAAATATTTCTTATAACAAAATCGCTAAACAAAATTTACACACGGAGCAGATAAGCAATCACGTTGCAGTACTTGCTACTAATAAAAAAGTGAGACAAATTGTTAATCAATTTCAAAAAAAAATTATAAAAAGTAATAAAAAAATCTGTGTTGAAGGGAGAGATATAGCTAGTAAAATTTTAGCTACAAAACCTAAATATGATATAGCCTTTTATTTCAAATGTAGTTTAAATGTTGCAAGTTATAGACGATGGTTAGATTTACAAAAAAAAGTTCAATTAAAAGAAGTTAAAAAATCTCTTCAGAAGAGAACTCAAATGGATAAAAAAAGAAAGAATAGCCCCTTAATAAAAGTTAGAGATGCAATTTTAATTAGAACAGATAAATTATCAAAAAAAGAAGTTTTAATTAAGATGTCAAAAAGCATTGATAAAGTTATTAATTAACTTTACTTTCTTCTTTTGTAGGTTCATCAATAGGTTCTGTTGTTGGATTTAATTCAATTCCCGCTGGTGTAATAGTTTGTGGCATTGCAACAAATTGAGAATCTGGATTGTCGACAGTAGCTCTTACTTTCATCCTATAAATTCCAAATATTCCTATAATGGAATGAAAAATAAATAGAAATATGAAAAAACCATTTGATCCTACTAAATCCATAAATATTGAACATAAAAAAGGACCACTCATTGCTCCTAGACCAAATGCAAATTGTAGACCTGCACCCGCAGCAACAAATTTATCTTTTGATATATAATCATTTGTGTGCGCTAATATTAATGAAAACATAGGCAAACTACAAAAAGAAAAGAGTATTAAAAAAATATAAAACCATGTTTTACTAGTTGCAAGACCATCTGGTAAATACATTTGTCTTGAAACTGAAATTGCCAAAAGAGCAAAAATTGCTGCACCAAAAGTAGAAAAAACTATTACTTTTCTTCTATCATACATATCAGAAATTTTTCCAACCGGAAATTGAGAAATAGCTCCTGAAATTGCTAACAGAAATGTCACAATAGAAATTTCTAAAATTGTAAAATTCATTGAAGTTGCATAAACAGCCAATAATGTAAAGAGAGCTGATTGAATCGTCCCATAAAATAATGAACTAACCATTCCAAATGGCGAAGCTTCGTAAAGATTTCTTAAAGTCATTGCTTTTATTTTTTTAAAAGTTGGTGGTTTCTTTTTTGTTAATAAAATAGGGATTAGTGCAGCAGATGTAATTACTGAAACCAATATAAAAGGTTGAAAATTTTTTGGGCTACTGAAATTTAGCAAAAACATTCCAACACCCATCGCACCATAGAGAATAACCATATAAACTGATAAAACACTTCCTCTATTTTTATTACTTGATCTATCATTGAGCCAACTTTCAGCAACAGTGTAAATACAAACCATACTTATTCCTGTTAAAACCCTAAGTAAGAACCAGATAAAAGGATTTATTAGCACTGAGTGCATTAAAATTACTAAAGATGCTAAAGATGCAAAAGCTGCAAAAACTCTAATATGTCCAACTCTTGAGATGATATTTGGAATTGTCGCAGCACCAATAAAATAACCAATAAAATATCCTGACATCATAAAACCAGTAGCTGTGAGACTGAATTCTTCTTGAACAGCTCTTACACCTAAAAGTGACCCTTGAAATCCATACGCCATCATTAGAAAACCCATTCCTAAAAATAATGCCCAAGAATTTTTTAAAACTTTATTCATAAAATTTACTGTAATTATTCGCGATGTATTATTAAATCAAGTCTTAATTGTGACAAGCTTAAGTCTTTTTTAATTTTAAAAACGAATGGATAGCAATAGTAACAATTATAATTGCTCCACCATATAGGGTCTCAATACTTGGTTGCTCTTTAATTATCAACCACACCCAGATAGGACCAATAATAGTTTCTAATAGAAAAAATAAATTTACCTCCGCGGCAGGTATAAATCTTGGAGCTATAGTTACCAAAACAAAAGGTATTGCAACACAAAGAATACACATCAATGGAATAATTAATAGGTCATTATCAATTAAAAGAAAGCTCTCAATAAAAAATAAAGCAAAAATAGCAACAAATAATTTTCCAACCACAGCTGCTGGAACTAAATTTTTTGTTTTTGCGGATCTTATAGTTACAGCACCTACTGCCAATCCTAGAGCTGTGATAAATCCTAATATATCTCCATAAAAATTACCTAATTTTAATGAGTCAGAGAAAATATAGATTATAGCTAAAAAAGTAATGAATATAGAAATCAAAGTCTTTTTATCAGGTGGTTCTTTCAAAAATATTGCTCCGAGAATAGCTGATATCATTGGAGCAGTAGCAATCATTACAAGTGTATTTGCAACGTTTGTATTTTGTATTGAAACAACAAAAGTAATATTTGTTAAACTAAATGTTCCAACATAAATAAGCCCATGATAACCACTATTAAAAAGAATATTAAAAAAATTTAACTTATAAATTAACAGCATAGCAAAAAAAACTGTGAAAAATGGAATTATTCCTCTATAAAAAACCAGCCCCCAAGTATCAACATTTGAAAGTCTTATGAACAAAGAGTCAGGCGTGATAAACATTACTGCCACAAAAGCCATCAAAGAGCCTTTTTGTTGATCAGTTAAATTTTTCATTTTTAAAGATCTTTCTAAAAAGTTTTTGTAAGATTACTTTAAAGTAAAGAATATGGTTTTCTAGAAAATATTCTCTTAACCATTGGAGTAAATTCATCTAGTGTCATACTTTTAAAATTTGGATCAAATGAGGCTTGGTCCCATTTCTCACAAAAATTTACAGTATCTTTATAATATTCATGACTCTTATATTTATCCCTTTGATTTTTATTTTTACCTAGATGATGGGCATAATAATACATTTGAAACTCACCATGTTTTTGAATAATCCAATGGGTTTTTTTACTTACGTAAGGTTTGAGTACTGCTGCAGCATACTCTGAATGATTTAATGGTGCCAGTTCATCTCCAATATCATGCAATAAAGCTGCTACAACCATTTCTTCATCAGCTTTATCGTTAAACGCTCTTGTTGCAGTTTGGAGCGAATGTTCCAACCTTGTAATTTTATATCCCTCTAAAGTTTGATTGAGTCCTTTCATAAATTTTAAAACCCTATCAGCTGTTCCTTTGATATAGTCTTGCTCATATCCATCTAATAATAAATATTCATCTTTAGTTCCATTTTTCATTTCTGTAAAATTAACAGTTTTC
This sequence comes from Pelagibacteraceae bacterium AG-404-P07, assembly GCA_003216235.1. Classification (GTDB taxonomy): domain Bacteria; phylum Pseudomonadota; class Alphaproteobacteria; order Pelagibacterales; family Pelagibacteraceae; genus Pelagibacter. The sequence continues at coordinate 32,140 of QCJE01000003.1, read as the reverse complement.
ATTTAATTATTTGATCCTGTATTTAGTAGAGATAATTGAGTAATTTTACTATCACTAAGCTCATCGATTAGTTTTACAGGATAATCTCCCGTGAAATAGTGATCTGTTAGCTGTGGGTAATTATCATTTCTTTTATCAAATCCTATTGCTTTATATAAACCTTCTAATGATAAAAAATTTATAGACTTAGCACCAATATATTCACAAATTTCATCATTTGTTTTATTAGCAGCTAACAATTCTTTTTTAGTGGGTGTGTCTACACCATAAAAATCTGGAAATTTAATTTCTGGACAAGCAATTTTTACATGAACTTCTTTGGCACCTGCATCATATAACATTTTAATTATTTTATGAGAAGTAGTGCCTCTGACTAGAGAATCATCAACTAAAATTATTTTTTTATCTTTAATTGTTGATTGATTTGCGTTTAATTTCAGCTTTACCCCTAAACTTCTAATTTTTTGACTTGGCTCTATGAAAGTTCTACCAACGTAATGATTTCTAATAAGACCTAATTCAAACTTCAAACCAAGGTGTTGAGCAAAACCAAGTGCAGCTGCATTTCCAGAGTCTGGAACTGGAACAACTATATCAGCCTTTAAATTATTTTCTTTTGCAAGCGCAACACCAAGATTTTTACGATGTTCATAGGCACTTTTACCGTCTAAAATACTGTCAGGTCGAGAAAAATAGATATATTCAAATACACAAGGTCTTAATTTTTGTTTGGGAAAAGGTTTTATGCTTTTGATTTCATTGTTTTCAATTAAAACAATTTCGCCATTTTCAACTTCTCTAATAAATTTTGCACCAATTATATCTAAAGCACAAGTTTCTGAGGCCAAAACATAACTATTATTTATTTTGCCTATTACCAACGGTCTAATACCATAAGGATCTCTTACTCCTATCAATGAATTTTGAGTTAACATAACTAATGCATATCCTCCTTGAATTTGAAATATTGCATCAACAATTTTATCTATTGTTTTTTTTCTTTTTGATTTTGCAATCAATTGCACAATAGTTTCTGTATCTGATGTAGTATAAAAGATAGCACCTTCCTCAACTAATTTATTTCTTAATAAAATAGAATTTGTCAGATTGCCATTGTGAGCAACTCCAATACCTCCAGCATTAGTATCAGCAAAAAAAGGCTGAATATTTCTTAATGTATTTTCCCCTGTGGTACTATATCTATTATGCCCAATAGCATAATTTCCTTTTAGTTTTTTTAAAATTTTTTCTTTATTAAAATTATCTCCAACTAAACCAAATCTTTTTTCAGAAAAATAATGATTTCCATCAAATGTTACTATTCCACAACCTTCCTGACCTCTATGCTGAAGAGCATGAAGACCAAGTGCAGTTAGAGCTGATGCATCTTTAGCATTACTTATTCCAAATACACCACATTCCTCTTTGATTTTTGGATTAAAGTTCATTAATTTTTTCTTTTGAATCTTGGTATGTTTTTTCATCAGGAAATTCTTTTAACAAATAATTACTACCTTTTTCCAAGTAAGGAAAGATGAATGATTTATCTAAATTTATTGGCCATTTATCATAGTTATAAATGATATGTATTCCTGAAAATATACAAACAGCAATAATATAGGATCTTACGAATCCAAAAAAGAGTCCAAAAATAGTATCTAGACTTCCAAGACCTGTGTATCTGACTGCTTTACTTATTCCTTTATTAACTAATAAAACAAAAAAGATTACTACAATAAATATTGTGATACCTAGACCAATGTCTAAAACATATTCATTATCAATTACATCTTCTAGAAAGGGTTTTAATCTTGGAAAAATGATTAACGTTACAATATATGCCAATAACCATTTTGACATAGCTAAAATACTTAGTATAAAGCCTTTACTATAACATTTTATCAAAGACATAATGGTAATAACTAAATAAATTAAGTCAATCATCGATACTGAATTGTAAAATTCCTGCAGGGTTTCAATCATTATTTTTATTTTTCAAATGGTTTGATGAACAAGATTAAAGCAGGTAATAAAGTGAGAACAGATATCATTGCTAATAACATTGCAATACCTGTAAAAATCCCAAAGTAAATTGTAGGAATAAATTTAGATAAAACTAAAATTGAAAAACCAAAAACGATTGTTATAGAAGTATTTAAAATAGCTGTACCAACAGTTGAATGGCAAATTTTTATAGTTTCACTATAATTTTTTAAATTATTAAATTCTTCCTTAAAACGATAAATATAATGAATACTGTTATCAACAGCTATTCCTATAGTTATTGCAGCTATAGTAATAGTCATCATATCTAGTGGAATTCCTAATAAACCAATAATTCCTAAAATAAAAAAGGCAGCAATAAAATTAGGCACGACACCAATTAAGGATAATTTAATATTTTTAAAAAGGATTAGAAACATTGCAAATATACCTATCATGACAAGTCCTAAAGTTAATATTTGTGATTTAAATAAACTTTGAAGAAGATTATTAAATAGAATTAAAACTCCAGCTAATTTGAATTCTTTATCATTTAATCCTATTTTATTTTTTAGATCATAATTAATTTTTTTAATTAATTCATTTCTTCTCAAATTTTTTTGTGAATCTATTATTCTTAGATTTATTCTTGCTTCATTATCTTTGATAGATATATATGGATCTATTATTTCTGTTTTTATACTTTCAGGAATTTTTGAATACAAAACTCCCATTTCCAAAGTGCCTAAAGGTTTATTATTATTTAATGAGGTAGCAACATCAATAATTGAAGAAAAGGATAAAACTTTTCCAGTCTCCGGTAAACTATCTAAGTAATTGTGAACTGAAGTTATCTTATCTATCTTATCTTTTGTAAACCAATATTTGTCATTATTTTTATTATCATTTTCATTATCCCAATCTTCAAATTCATCCTCATCATCAGTTTTTAACTCTTTCTCTGGAAATTTTATAATTACCTCTAATGGAGTAGTTCCTCCAAGTTCTTCATCAATTAACTTCATTCCCTTATAAATTTCAGTATCTTTATTAAAATAATTTATAAAACTGTTTTCAACTTCAAGTCGGCTAATACCTGTAACACTTAAAATTATCACCAATCCTGTGACTACAAAAATTGATTTTTGGTATTTTTCAGAAATTTTTGAGAAGAATATAGTTATTTTTGATTCTTTATATTTATTTAATGAAATATTTTCTTCAGTTACAAAATTAATTAAGGTTGGGAGTAAAGTAAAAGTAATAATGAAAGATATTATTAAACCCATTGTCATCATCCATCCGAAATCAATAATTGGTTTTATTTCACTAAATATTAAAGATAAAAAAGCTATAACTGTTGTTAAAACTGTATACAAAATTGGCCAAAACATTTTTTGTGTCGTCAAAATAAGTAAATCTAAAATAGTTTTATTTGGAAAGTTTTCTTTGAGTTGTAAAAACCTTGTGCTCATATGAATGTTCATGGCCATAGTTAAAATTAACATTAAAGCAATAAAATTTGAGGATATGACTGTTACTTTCCAACCCAATAAGCCAAGCAACCCAGTCATAATAACAACCGAAAATAAACAGCTGCTTATCGGAACTAAAATCCAAATTAGTTTACGAAAAACATACCATAGTGTTGCAATTATAAATAATAAAACTCCAAAACCAAAAACTATTATATCACTTTTAATAAATGTCATCATATCATCAGCGATCATAGGTATTCCACCTAAATGTATTTTTCCAATATTCTCATAACTCTTTATTACTTCTCTTATCTCTAGAATATTATTGTGATTTTGTTTTTTTACTTTATCTCTGTAAATTTCTATATCTTTTTTAGATTTATTTTCTATATCATTTAATGGATCAATTTCTTTTAAATAAACTATAATGCCACTTGTTTTACCATCCTCACTTATCACAAAATTTTTAAATACTGGACTACTAACTATTTCCTTGAAACCTCTTAATTTATCAACATCATCGTCTTTGAGTGTTTTGAAATTTTCTAATCTCTCTTGAAGAGGTGCTTCTGAGTTATCTAATAGAGGTATATCTAGTAAGGTAACAACATTATGCACCCAGTCTAAACTTTGAATTTTGTATTTAAGACTTAAAAGATTATTAATTGAGGTATCAGTAATCATACCATCATTTGGAGTATAGGTTAAAATCAAAAATTCTTTAGAACCATATTTTTCTGATATTTCTTGAAGGTATTTTAAATCTGGATCTCCTTCAATTAGCAAAGTTTCTGATGATGCATCTAATCTAAAATCTTTTGAATAATATCCAAAATTAAGTAAAGCAATTAACAAAACAATAAAAATAAACTTTGGATTTTTAATAATTATATTTTGATAAAATTGGGTGAACATACCCTTTTATATTTGAATTTAACTATTTTGAGTATCTTTAAATTTGGTAAACATTGCCTCAAATTCAAGCATTACATTTCCTGTTGGTCCATGTCTTTGTTTACCTATAATGATTTCTGCGAGATTAGAAATCTCATTCATTTTTGCCTGCCACTCAGCATGTTCTACAGTTGCTGGTCGAGGTTCTTTACGCTCTAAATAATAAGCTTCTCTGTAGACAAACATCACGACATCAGCATCTTGTTCTATTGATCCTGATTCTCTTAGATCCGATAATTGAGGTTTCTTATCATCTCTTTGTTCAACTGCTCTTGATAGCTGGGATAGTGCAACAACTGGTACAGATAATTCTTTTGCTATTGCTTTAAGACCTTGCGTGATTTCCGAAATTTCTTGTACTCTTCCATCTTTATTATTAAAAGTTCCTCTCATTAATTGAATGTAATCTACTACTATCATATCAAGCCCATACAATCTTTTAATTCTTCTAGCTCTATTACTCATGGCAGCAATACTTATTGCTGGAGTTTCATCTATATATAATGGTAACTCTGAAATATTTTTTGAAGTTTCTATAAATTTATCAAATTGTTCATCTGAAATTCTTCCACGCCTAATGTCATTAGATTTAATTCTTGACTGTTCTGCTAGAATTCTTGTTGATAACTGTTCAGATGACATTTCTAGTGAAAAAAAAGCAATTGAAGATTTTTTTCCATTATCTTGTAATTTTTGAGCTGCATTAAATGCAATATTTGTTGCTAATGCGGTTTTACCCATAGATGGTCTTCCAGCAATTATGACTAAATCAGATTGATGTAAACCTCCGAGTCTATCATCAAGATCTCGAAGGCCAGTAGGAACCCCTACAATACCCTCCTCATTTTTATATGCTGCTGAAGCCATTTCAATTGTTTGTTTCATTGCTTCGTCAAATTTCATTAGAGAAGAATTAAAAGAACCTTTTTCAGCAAGATCAAATAACAATCTTTCTGAATTTTCAATTATTGTTTGGCCATTTGTATTAAGATCACTTATTTTTGCAGAGTCGATTGTTTGTTCAGAAATTTTAATTAACTCTCTTCTAACAAACATGTCATAAATAATTTTTGAATATTCAATAGCCTGTCTTGTTGATGTAGAGAATTTAGTAATCTTTACCAAATATTCTGGTACATTTAGATCATCTTTTTCATCTTCAAAAAAACTTTTTAAAGTAATCGGGTTGGCAAGCATTCCTTTGTAAATAAGATTTTCTATTGCTCCAAATATTTTTTGATGCATTGGATCATAAAAATTTAAACTTGAAATAATTGTATTTATTTCATCAAATATTTCATTTGTTACCAAAATTGAACCAATAACTGATTGTTCAGCTTCAATGTTATTGGGTAATTCTTTAAATTTATCTTTTACAATACTTAAATTATTTTCCATTTTTTTTTAATTTACACGAAAAAAAAAGAAACAAAATTTAAAAAAAAGCTGGGGAAAAAATTGTATAATTATTATATGGTCTCAGAAGACTCAACATTTAAAGTAATTTCTGCATCAACTTCAGAGTGTAGAGTAATTTTTACTTTATAGTTACCAATAGATTTAATTTCTTTTGTTGGCTGTATCATTGAAGGCTTTATCTCAATATTATCAATTTCTTTAATTAGTTTTGAAATTTCTGTAGGTTTAACAGAGCCATAAAGCTCTTTAGTTTCAGTACAAAGTTTTTGAACTGTATATTTTTTTCTATTTATTTTTTCTGCTATTGCCTTGGATTGTTGTTTTTTTTCGTTATCTTTTTTTGCAAGATCATTTTTGATTTTTTCTACTTGGTTTATATTTTCTTTTGAAGCATATAGTGCTTTCTTATTTGCTATTAAAAAATTTCTTGCAAAACCTCTTTTTACATCTTTAATTTCACCAATAGCTCCAACTCTTTTAATATTTTCTAATAAAATTACTTTCATCTTATAATAACGCTAAATTTCTAGCTCTTTTAATTGATAATGATAGCTCTCTTTGTTTTTTTTGACTAACATTTGTTATTCTTGAAGGCAATATCTTTCCATTTTCTGAAACATATTTTTTCAATAATTTAATATTTTTATAATCTATTTTTGGCGCTCCTTTTGCAGACAGCGGACAACTTCTTTTAAATTTATATTTATTTGGTTGAAAAATACTTAGTTTTGAAAAGTTGCTTTGTTTGTTTTTTTTATTTCCGCTTTGTCTTTTTGCCATGTTTAGTTTTTAACACTTTCCTTGATTTGATTTTCTTCTTTTTTAGAGAAATAATTAGTTTCCAAATCAAATTTTTTAACTTTTACTGTTAAATATCTTAATAGTTTTTTGTCTAAAGATTCATTTTTTTCAAGCTCATTTATAATTTTACCTTTACCTTTGATCTTAAAATGAATGTAACTCCCTTTCTTATTTTTCTTAATCAAATGGGATAGATTTAAAAGACCCCAGTCTTCAGTTTTAACAATTTCACCATCATTTTTTGTAATAATTTTTGAATATTTCTCAGTTAACTGCTTCAGTTCACTTGGAGAAGTGTCTTGTCTAGCTATAATTGTATGCTCGTAAAAATTCATTTAAGTTCTTTAATAAAAAATGAGGATATACTATTATAATTATTCAATTACAATAGCAAAAAGGACAAATAAAATAGGTTTTTTTTAGATGTTTTCAGTAATTTTTCCAGGTCAAGGATCTCAGTTAGTTGGAATGGGAAAAGAATTTTTTGATAGATATAGTTTAGTAAAAAATCTATTTAAAGAAGCCGATGATGTTTTGAAGTTAAATTTATCAAAGCTTATTTTAGAGGGGCCAAAAGATCAATTAAACTTAACTATAAATACTCAACCAGCAATTTTTTTAATTAGTTATTCAATTTTTAGTGTTTTAACAAAAGAGTTAAATATTAATCTTAATAATGCAAAATACTTTGCTGGGCATTCACTAGGCGAATATTCTGCTTTGTCTTCTGCTGAATACCTTAGTTTTTCAAATACGATTAAACTCTTAAGAACTAGAGGTGATGCCATGCAAAACGCTGTCCCAGATGGAGAGGGTGGTATGTTAGCTGTATTAGGATCAACAGTTAAAGTTGTAGAAAAAATTTTAAAAGAAAATCAAAATAAATTTATTATTCAGATAGCCAATGATAACTCAGAGGGTCAAATTGTTTTAAGTGGAAAAAATAACGACCTTGAAAAATTAATTGAAATTTTGAAGATGGAAAAAATTAAGAATATTAAATTACCAGTTAGTGCTCCATTTCATTGTAATCTAATGAGCAAAGCAACTGAAGTAATGAAAACAGAAATTGAAAAATTAGATTTTATGAGTGGTAAGAAGATATTGATTTCAAATGTTACTGCTAATGAAATTTCAAATAAAGAGGAATTAAAAAAACTATTAGTTGATCAAATTGAAAAAAGAGTAAGATGGAGAGAAAGTGTTTTAAATATGATAAATAAAGGAGTTGACCACTTTATTGAAATAGGTCCAGGAAAAGTTTTATCTGGATTAGTTAAAAGAATAGATAAAAATGTAAAAATTAATACAATAAATAACGAGAATGATATAAAAGATTTAAATATATGAGTGATTTGAATAATAAAAATATTATTGTAACAGGTGCCTCTGGAGGTATTGGAAACTCAATAGTTGAAAAATTAAATGAAAAAGGTGCAAATATTTTAGCGTCAGGAACTAAGCTTGAAAAGTTAGAAGAATTGAAATCAAAATTAAATAATATAAAGATTTTAAAATTTGATATTTCACAAAGTACAAAAATTGAAGAATTTATTGAAAAAGCAACCGATCAACTTGGTGGAACTTTGGACTGTATTGTAAACAATGCTGGAGTAACACAAGATAATTTGGCTATTAGAATGAGTATAGATGAATGGAAAAAAGTTATAGATATAAATTTAACTTCCACATTTTTGTTAAGCAAGTTTTCAATAAAAAAGATGCTTAAAAATAAATCTGGAAAAATTATCAATATTACTTCGGTTGTAGGGCATACTGGAAATTTAGGACAAACAAATTACACAGCATCTAAAGCAGGAATAATAGCAATGTCAAAAAGCCTAGCCTTAGAATATGGTAAAAAAAATATAAATATTAATTGTATTTCACCCGGCTTTATTAAAACTGCAATGACAGATAAAATAGATGGTAAATTTAAGGAAACAATAATATCCAAAATCCCCTCTGGAAGATTAGGAGAGCCAAAAGATATTGCAAATGCTGTTCTTTTTTTAATTTCAGACCAATCAGACTATATTAATGGTGAGACTTTACATGTTAATGGAGGGATGTATATGGCTTGACAAAATAGTTAATTAAACTATTAACGATTTAAAACAAAAGGATCATAATGTCAGAAGATGTTTCAAGTAAAGTAAAAAAAATTGTAGCAGATCATTTAGGTATAGATGAGGCAAAAGTAACTGAAGAGTCTAGTTTTATTGATGACTTAGGAGCAGATAGTCTAGATACGGTAGAATTAGTAATGGCTTTCGAAGAAGAATTTGGTTCAGAGATATCTGATAGTGAAGCAGAAAAAATTTTAACTGTTGGTGATGCAGTAAAATTTATAGAAGGAAAAGCCAACTAAATTTTAATGCCCACAGACAATGATGGGGTAATGATTATTTTGTCCTCTCCTTCGGGAGCAGGAAAAACAACTCTAGTGAGCCTTTTGTCAAAGTTAGAAAACTTTGAGATCTCAATTTCACATACAACCAGAAAACCAAGATCAAACGAGACAGAAGACCAAGATTATTATTTTGTGTCAGAGGAAAAGTTTAAAAGATTAATAAAAAATGAAGAATTTTTAGAATACGCGAAAGTTTTTAATAATCTTTACGGAACAACTAGAACTCCAGTTATAGACAAGTTAGATAAAGGAAAAAATGTTTTATTTGATATTGACTGGCAAGGTGCTGACCAGATAAAGAATAAAAAATTAGACTATAAATTAATTACTTTTTTTATTTTACCACCAAGCAAAGAAGTTTTATTTGAAAGATTATCTAATCGTCATACGGACGATATATTAACTGCAGAAGAAAGAATGAATCAATTTAGTCGAGATGTTCTTCATTGGATAAATTATGACTATGTAGTGATTAATGAAAATTTAGAAAGTTGTTATTCAAAAATTTTAAATTTAATTAAAGCAGAAATAGAAGGTGGATCTAAAGATTATGATTCTAATTTTATTAGAGCTCATGTTGAAAAACTAACCCTGTAATTTTTCAAATTCACTTGTTAAATTATAATAGGTTTCAAAATCAAGATTATGCGGTCTTAAATTTAAACTAATTTGAAGTTTATTTAATAATTCTTCTTTTTTTGGAAACATTTTATTAAATGGTTTTTTTATCATTTTACGACGATGATTAAAAAAAACTCTTGTAATTTTTTCTAGATTTTTTGGATTATTAAATTTAGTAAACTTTGTTTTTGGTGAAAAAAACAAAAGAGAACTATCGACTTTTGGTTTTGGAAAAAAACAATTTGGTTTAATATCTGTAATTTTCTTAATTTCTAATCGCCATTTGGCAAGGATTGATAGTCTACCATAATTAGGTGAGTTAAATTTTGAAATAATTCTATCTGCCACTTCTTTTTGGAACATTAAAACTAAATTACTAAACCAAAGATTTTGACTATCCAAATTTAATATCCACTTACATAGAATTTCAGTTGAAATATTATAAGGTAAATTTCCAAAAACAATCAATTCTTTATCACTTATAAGATTTTCATTTATCTTTAAGATATCATCATTAATAATTATTAATTCGTCTTTAAATTTTTCTTTAAGCTTTAAAGAAAGCTGAGTATCTTTTTCAATTACATAAAATTTTTTAGGACTCTTTTCTAATAATGATGAAGTTAAATTTCCAGTACCTGGTCCAATTTCAAGAATATATCTATTTTTAATATCTATAGTGTTTACTATCTTATTAATAATATTTTTATCTATTAAAAAATTTTGACCTAAACTTTTTTTAGCTTTAATCACCTTTTATCTAAAAATTTAATTGACTGTATTAAGCTTAATGGATTTGATAAATTTTTGTTAAACATTTTTTTATTTGGTCCATGATCTGGAGATAATCGATAAAAAGGCAATCCCAATGTTATGTTAACTGCATTATATTCATGAAGTGTTTTAATTGGTGTAAGCACTTGATCATGATACATTCCTAAAATTACATCATAATTCAATCTATTTTGTTTCAAAAAGATTGTGTCAGCTGCAAATGGACCTTTGATTTTATATCCTTTTTTTACCAAAGATCTTACAGCAGGTCTTATAATTTTGAGATCTTCACTAAATTTAAGTATACTTTCACAATGTGGATTGAGTCCTGTAATTGCTAATTTTGGAGTAAATCCAAAATTTTTTTTATAAAAATTATTTATTAAAATTACTTTTTCTTCAATTATCTTTTTATTAATTCTTTTATTTACTAATTTTAATGGAATATGAGTGGTAATAGGGCAGACAGATAATTCTTTATTATAAATTAACATCGCAACTTTTTTTGAATGAAATTTATGTGCAATATATTCTGTTATACCAAGAAATTTTTTATTGAGAAATTTTGATTTATTAATTGGTCCATTAATTAGTTTATTAGTAAATCTATTTTTGAGAATTTTAAAAGAAATATCAAAACAGTTTTTTATATAAGAGCTTGTATTATTTAAGTTTTTACAAGATACATCAATTAAATTTAAAGTTTTATTATTTAGCGAAAGTTTATTCAAATTTTTTAAATCAATTAAATTGATTTTTTTTGAATATTTAAATCTTTTCATTTGAGAAAAAACTATTTTTTTTGATGCGATTAAAACCAATGGACTTTGAAATCTATTTTTTTTAATTGATTTAAAAAATATTTCCAAAAAAATACCCTTAGGCTCGCCTGCGACTATAAGAATTGGTTTATTTTTCATTAATAATATAATTTATCTTCGATTTACTAAAATATATTTTTGAGAATTTATTTAATTGCCTATTAGTTTCAAATTTAATCATTTTTTCTAATTCTTTATTTTTATCTATTTCTAATTTTTTCAAATCAATTCTATCTATTTTCAAAATTAAAAAATTATTACCAATTTGTATTACTTTAGAATGTTGGCCTTGTTTTAAATTATCAATTTCATCAATAATTTTTTTTGATAAATTTGATTCTTTTATTGAGCCAATTTTTCCACCAAACTTCGCACTATCAGATATACTATAAATGTTTGCTGTATTTTCAAATCCTATACTCTCAATGCTTGAATTTATTCTTTTCATTAACACATCAAGGCTCTCATCTTTTTTTTTTTCAAAAACAATTTCTGATAATGAATATTCTTTGATATCTTTATCTGATAACTTTTCTATTTTTTTGGAGAGTTCTCTTTCGTCAATTTTAATTTGTTCTTTAAATTTCAAATATATTAAATCATTCCAAAATATCTCAATTTTTAACTTTTCTTTTATTTCTTCTATATTGTAACTATCTTTTTCTAATAAAATTTTTTCAAATTCATTTTGATTGATATTTGATTTATTATATAAATTTTTTAACATTTCGTCTTCCAGTGAATTTTTTTTCTTAAAATCAATAAATTTTATAATTTCTTTTTTTTTAATTATTTCTTTGATTATTGATTTTTTAGCAATTTCTTCTTTACTATTTTCATCTAATTCTAATAATTTTGGATTTAAGACTATTAAGTAATTAATTTCTTTTTTAATATCAATATTAGTAATTATATTATCATCCACATTAACTTTTATAAAAACATTTTCACCGTAAGATTGTGATATTGAGATGAAAAATAAGAATAAAATTTTATAAAAAATTAATTTAAACATTATTCAATTAAATCTGGCGTACTCGCAATTTGACCAAAAGGCATAATAGTTAATTTAAAAAAGATACTTTCTTCAGGTTTGATATCTCTATCATCGTAGTAGCTTTTGTTATATTCAACAGATGCTGCTAAACAATCATTTTTGTATTGGTACATAAAGTTATAGTATTCAGTTAAATCAGTTTTTTTATTTTCTCTTGTAGAAAATGAAATATTACTAGATGAATTAAGACTATATTCTAATTTTGAGAGTAAATATGAAGTTTTTTCTTGAGTGTCATTTTCATTAATATAATCAAATGATGTTACAAAGTTACCCAAGTTAAATGCTGTAGTTATACTTTCGTAAGTTATGTCATCAAAGTTATTTTTTTTTGAAAAATTATACTTTGTCGTAAAAAATTCATTTGGATTATAAGCAAATTCTCCAAATAAATTTGATGTTTTTAATCCCATTTGATTAGTTGTGGGTAAGTCCGTATTATCTTTTAATCTTATATTGTTAGCTAATTTAAAGACTAAATTTTCTCTTGAATCCTTCTTGTTAATTTTTTTAAATTCATTTCCAAAAGTTAACGACATTCCTCCTTCCAAAGACTCTTCAGAAGCAAGTCTATTCAATCCAAAAATATTATTTACATCAAGTCTAGTGAAACTATCATTTTTATTTTTTGTAAAATCAGGACTTATTTTTAGAGCTATCTTTGGATTTAGAATATTTTGATAATCATCATTCTCTTTTATCAATGGCATTGAAGAGTTTAATTGTAATAATCCTGATAAATAATGACTTTCCTGATTTTTATAATTTTCAGAATTTTTAGCATCTGTATTTGCATTTTTTATTATAAATTCATAATTATTGTAAAAACCGTTCTTGGTTATTTTTGGATATGAATTAAAAGTTAAATCATTTATATTTATTTTTTCAAAAATATTTGTATTATAATTTTTAAATAAATTTTTAGAATTAAAAACAAAATCACCATCGAATTTAGTTTTGTTATCAAGTTTCTTTGATAGATCAATTTGAGGTATAAATTCATATCTATCAGAGCTAATTCTATCTAAATTTTCAAATGCAGTTATATTGGCATCTATTGATAAATTATCGGAATAAAGTTCAAGATTTATAGAATTTTCTAATGTATTTGTATTTTCAATAATTTCAGACTCAATATTTTGAGCCCTCAAATATGTATCATTAGAAGTTTTTTGTATTTTTAATTTTAAATTTGAGTCTTCAAAATAATCAAAATTTAAATCTTTATCTAAATTATAAAATAAATGACTTTTTGTATTTTCACTTTTTTCCTTAAAAACACTAAAATCAGCTATTGAATTACTGTTATCATTAACTTGACGGTACTCGCTTTGAAGCAATATTTTGTCAGATGAATAAAGACGGGGAGACAATGTTAAATCTTTATTTTCACTTATTACATGAAAATAGGGGACTGAAAAATAATTTTCAGTATTATTTGTAGAGCTTTTTAGAGATGGAATTAAAAAACCTGATTTTCTTTTTACTGTTGGGTCTGGATGAAAAAATTTTGGGAAATAAAAAACTGGAATGTCATAAATTTTTAGTTTTGCATTATTATAACTAATTAATTTGTTTTTTTTATCGTGTTTTATTTTTTTTGCAGATAGTTGCCATGGAGGACAATTATCTCTTTTTTTACACGTTGTAAAAACACCTTTTGTAACCTCAGTATAATCATTTTCATAAATTATAGTTCTCCCCTTAAGTCTAGGTTCATTTTCTTGATTAAAAGACTCATTATTTAAATCAATTTCAATATCTTTACCAAATAGTTTGTTTGATTTTGTATTTATGAAAGCTAATTCGATATTAAATATATTATCTTTAGAGTCTTTTAAGGTTGAATTTTGAATTTTAAGAATATTTTTTTTAATATCATAATTAAAACTTTTTGAAGATAAAGAATTATTAAATTTATCTTTAAGTATTGAATTTGAATTAGATTTTAAAATTTTATTTTTTTTATCATAATTTATAAAATTAGTTTCAACGAATAAATTTCTATTAATATCTCTAATTTTTGTAACTTCTTTTGTTGATATGATTGAATTTTTTTGATCTATTTGTATTTCTTGAAACTCAATTTCAATATTATCAGGTTTAAATATCGCTAAACCATTCAATGCTTTTAATATTTGTAAATCTTTATTATATTCAAATTTTTTTGCTTGAATTTCAATCTCATTATCCTCTGAAATCGCTTTACCATTAAATGCTTCAATATAATTTCCATCATCTAAAATTTTAATTTCTGATGTAATAAATTTAAATTCAGAAGCTTTAGATGAACTATTAAATAATAAAAAAACCAAAAAAAGTATTAAAAAATTATTTTTCATTAATCTTAATCAATCCAATAAAAGCAACAATAGATATAAGCACAAGAGGCATAAATATTGAGGCTATAAGCGGTATTTGTCCATTTGTTCCCAATGAATTAAAAATAAAATTTATATAGTAAATTATTACAGACATTGAAACCCCAAATATTATTTGGAAAAAGAGTGATTTATTTTTACTCATATTGAACATTATTATTGCGGATAACAATGTTAAAATTGTGTAGAAAAAAGGGGTCGAAAATAAGGTTAGCAAATGTTGTGTTATTTCATTTGATGAATAACCTAAATTTTCATAATCTTTTTTAAGATCAAATAACTCTAATAAGTGTAAAGTAGATATGTTAGAAAAAAGAGTTTTTATTTTTTCTTTATCAAAATTTGTTTGAATAATTAATTGATTAGTTTCTTTATCGGTTACATTTTTTTTTGTAATTAACGGATCATCTATAACCCATAATTGATTTTTAATATTAATTTTATTAGATTGAATTGTATTAATTAAATTAAAATCATTATCAAATTCGTTAATTAAAACATCAAGAAGGTAATTATTTTCAATACTTGTTGCTTTTATAATTAAAATAGAATCATCTATTTCATCTTTAAGCCATAAACCACTATCAGTTACTACAGCTAAATATTTATTTCCATCTGAATATTGATTTTTTATATCTGTATAAAAAAATTTTAATTTAGAAGCTGCATTATAAAAAATTAAAACAGTTAATATTCCAATAATAAATGATAAGATAGATAAAATTTTAATGATTTTTAAATTACTTAGACCATTTATCTTAAATAAATTCAATTCATCTTTTTTAAAAAGATCATAAAATAAAAATTGAGTAGAAATTAAAAAAATGAATGGAAAAATTTCGAAAAGAGTAATTGGCGCTCCAAGAAAAGTTATCAAATAAGGCAATATAAAATTTACATCAGAATTTTTAAAAAAAGATATTTCTTCAAGAACACTCAACAAAACTATTAAACTAAAAAAAATTATACTGATAGTAAAAAATTTATTGATAAAATTTCTTACAATATATTTTTCATAAGTTTTAAACATATTTTACATTCCTATAAAAAAACATATAGACAATTAAAAAAAATATTAATGGTATTGTTAAATATAATGTTGTGGCCAAAACAGATGTAGTTGAGTATCGCAAAGATCCCTCGGATAAAATTAATGTAAAAAATATAACTAAAAAAATTATTTTTTTATTTCTCTCATATTTATAATTGCTTTTTGGTGTAATAATTAAAAAACAACTTAAGATTGCAATAATTGGAATAAAAAATGGTTTAAAGAAACGTTTAAATATTTCTTGATTTATTTCAGGCATAATAGATTCCCTACATTTAAAAGTATCAGGTTTACTTATTTTTAAGTTTTTGAAGCTAAAAAAATTTGAACAATCCAAAAGTACAAGTGAATTTATTTCCTGAATTTTTGGAGCAATTATAGTTGAGGATCTATAATCTGCTAAATTAAAATCTATTTGATCAAATTCAAATGTATTAACTTTTGTTTTGTCTTTGTTAATTACTTTTCCATCAAACAGTTGAAAAACTTTTCTATTATCATTATCAATTATCACTCCATTTTTAGCATAAATCATTTTTGTTACTGATTTAGATGAATCATCTAAAAAGATATTAGAAAAACTTCCATCTTGATTTCTATCTTCTATAAAAATAGTTAAACCTTCAGCAGCATTAATAAACTTTCCTTCTCTAATCAAAGATGAAAATAAATCTATATTAGAATTTTTTAACATTTCTCTGCCTTTTAATTGTGTATATGGTGATAAAAAACCACCAAAACAAATTTGCAGTATTGTTATTGCTATAGAGATTAATAAAATTTTATGTGCGAAATCAATTTTACTTATTCCAAAAGTCCAAAATATCTGTAATTCATTTTTATTCTCATACTCATTTAAAATATAAAAAAGTGTGATAAAAAAAATAAAGGGTATTATTCGATGAATTATTTTTGGAAAATTTAATAATATATATGTAAAGTAGGTTTTTAAACCATGACCATCTTGACTGACATAGTCAAAATAATTAACTGCCTGAAGAGTCCAGACAATTGTACCCACTGTAAAGCACATTATTGTGAAAAAAATTAAGGTATCTTTTGCTATGTTTCTAAATATTAATTTTTTCATTGAAAATATTTTATTTCTAAATATACACCATTCAATTATAACTCTTTTATGCCAATTAAAATAAATGTCAAAAAAAGCATTAATGATGCATCTATTAAAAATTACGTCTTGTTTTCTAATGAGGAATTTAAGATAAATAGTTTAAATAAGCTCTCTTTAAGTCATTTTTCAAGCAATATTGGTAAAACAATAAATGTCAGTAAATCTCGAAAGAAAGATATATTGATCTTTAATCTCAATCCAACTCAAAAGATTATTTTAATAAAATTGAAGAATAATTTTTCAGCATTATCTAATGAAAAAAAAGGAGCAGAGTTTTTTAATTTTATTAAATCAAATTCCATCTTAAATTCAACGTTCTTAGAGGATAATTTTTCAGATATTTTAAAAAAAAATAAAAATTTTATAGATGAGTTTTTTCATGGAGTTAAATTAAAATCATATAGTTTTAATAAATATAAGACAAAAAAAGATTTAGAAAATTATGAAATTAACATCTCATTCAAAAGCAAAAATTTCAATTATAATAAAAATAAAAGATTTGAGTCTTTAATTGATGGAATTACTTTTGCTAAAGATCTCGTCTCAGAACCAGGCAATGTATTACATCCAGATGAATATGCAAAAAGATTAATTTCTTTAAGAAAATATGGATTGAAAATAAATGTATATGATCAAAAAAAATTAAAAAAATTAGGAATGAATGCAATTTTAGGAGTTGGACAAGGGAGTATTAGAGGCTCATATTTAGTAACACTCGAATGGAAAGGTGCAAAATCTAATAAGAGACCATTAGGGTTTGTGGGGAAAGGTGTTTGTTTTGATACAGGAGGTATTTCGTTAAAACCTGCAAAGTTTATGGAAGATATGACATATGATATGGCTGGATCAGCAGTCGTTGTTGGTCTAATGAAAAATTTTGCAAAAAGAAAAGCAAAAATTAATGCTGTTGGAGTGGTTGGACTCGTAGAAAATATGCCAGGAGGCAATGCACAAAGACCTGGTGATATTGTTAAATCTTATAGTGGAAAAACAATAGAAATACTTAATACCGATGCAGAAGGAAGACTAGTGTTAGCGGATGCATTAACATTTACTGAAAAAAAATTTAAACCACAATTTATTGTTGATTTAGCAACTTTAACTGGAGCTATAATAGTATCCTTAGGCTCTGAATATGCGGGACTTTTTTCGAATAACGATAAACTATCAAAACAAATTTTTGATTCTGGTGAAAAAGTAGGTGAGAAAGTTTGGAGAATGCCACTTCATAATAATTACGACAAATTAATTGATTCAAAAAATGCCGATGTACAAAATATAAATTATGTTGGAGGAGCAGGATCTACAACAGCGGCTCAATTTTTACAAAGATTTATTTTGAATAAAACTCCTTGGGCTCACTTAGATATAGCTGGAATGGCTTTTTCAAAATATGGAGGAGCATTAAATTCAGGTGGTGCAACAGGATTTGGAGTAAGATTGTTAAATAAATTAATAGAGGATAACTATGAGTAATGTAGAACAAACACTTTCAATAATAAAACCAGATGCTGTTGAAAGAAAACTAGAAAATGAAATTAAAGAAATTTTTAAAAGTAAAGGTTTTAAAATTATAAAAGATAAAAAAATTCAAATTGAAAAAGCAGAGGCTGAAAAATTTTATAAAGTTCATGAAACAAAGCCTTTTTATAATGATCTTTGCACATATCTTTCATCTGGTCCAATAGTAGTAATGATACTAGAAAAAGAAAATGCAGTTGTAGGGAATCGAGAATTAATGGGCGCAACAAATCCTAAAGATGCAAAAGATGGTACAATTAGAAAAAAATATGGAATTTCAATTGATAAAAATTCTGTTCATGGTTCGGATAGCATTGACAATGCTAAAATTGAAATAGGATTTTTTTTTAAAGATTAGATATTAGCTTTAATATAGCTTTAGGATATATAATATGTTCTTGTTTTAGTATCCTTTTGGCTAGTTTGCTTGAAGTATCTCTTTTAAATACTTTTACTTTTTTTTGTAAAATTATCTTACCACTATCTAGTTTTGAATTTACTAGATGGACTGTACAGCCAGAAAATTTTTCATTTCTATTAATAACCCTTTTATGAGTATTTAATCCTTTGTATTTTGGTAAAAGCGAAGGATGTATGTTTAAAATTTTACCTTCAAATTTTTGAATAAATTTTTTAGATAAAATCTTCATAAACCCTGCAAGACAGATCAATTTTATTTTTTCTTTTTTTAAAAAATTTAAAATTTCTCTATCGTCATTATTATCAAATTTAAAAATTCTTATCTTAATTTTATATTTTTTTGCATAATTAAGACCTTTAGCTTCATTTTTATTTGATATCACAGCTTTGACAGTTATTGGAGATTTTTTCGTTAATGAAAACTTAATTAAATTTTTTAAATTTGTGCCTGTGCCAGAAATAAAAACTGCAGTGAAAATTCGTTTAGAACCAAGGAATTTTGTCATTTAATAATATCTTATTTTTTCCAGTGATTATTTTTCCAATAACGTAAGGTTTATACGGTTTTGAAAAATAATTTTTAACTTTTTCTAAATTATCATGATTTATAATTAAACAAAATCCAACACCACAATTAAAAGTTTTTAACATTTCTTGATCATTAATCTTATTTTTTTTAAGCCAATTAAAAATCTTAGTTGGTTTAATTTTTTTTAAATCAATTTCCGCACAAAGTTTGTCAGGAATTATTCTCTTTAAATTATCTGAGATTCCTCCACCAGTTATATTAGCACAACCATTTAGTAAATTTTTTTGAATTAAGTTAAGTACTTCTTTTACATATATTTTGGTTGGTCTAATCAATTCTTTTTTTAAAAAATTATTTTTTGCGACATTAATTTTATTTTTCTTTAAGACATATCTTACTAGAGAATATCCATTTGAATGTAATCCACTTGATGGAACAGCCAAAATAAGATTATTTTTTTTTATTTTTTTTTGTTTTAAAATTTTTTTTTTATCAACAATACCAACAGCAAAACCAGCAATATCAAATTTATCTTTTTCGTATGTATCAGGCATTTCAGCTGTTTCACCACCTACTAATTCACATTTTGAAATATCACATCCTTTTTTTATTCCTTTAATAATTGATTTTAATTTTTTTAAATTAATTTTGTTAATAGAAATATAATCTAAAAAAAAAAGAGGTATTGCGCCTTGAACAATTAAATCATTTACACTCATTGCCACCAGATCAATACCAATGGTGTCATACTTTTTAATCATATTTGCGATTTCAATTTTGGTACCAACTCCATCCGTACACGCTACAATTTTGGGGTTTTTTATATTTTTTGGGATATCAGTTATTGATCCAAACCCACCAATATTGTTAAACTTTTTTTTGCCCCTTTTTTTTGATGTAATGTTTGAAATGAATTTTACAAATCTATCTGCAGCATTTATATCAACACCACTTTTTTTATATGTAAAAGAGTTTTTATTCATTATTATAAAATGATGTTAAAATTTAAAATAATTTTTACAAAAAACTTATATAATTTTTTTTTAACACTATCTCTAATTTTATTTTTTTTTTCCACAGACAAAATTCAAGCTAAATCATTTAATGTTTACAATATTGAGATATCAGAGCCATTTGAGATAAATTTTGATAAAAACAATGTAATTATAAGAGGATTCGAAAAAGCATACTTTGAGCTGATCTTACAAATAGTTACTTCGGTTGATCAAAACAAAGTAAACCAAATTACGCAAAATGAGTTAAAAGAAATGATAGAAACTTTTTCTATTAAAGAAGAAAAATTTATTGATGAACTATATTATGTGAATTTGGATGTATCATTCAATAAAAAAAAACTTCTTAGTTACTTAGAGAAAAAAAATGTTTTTCCATCAACACCTTTAAAAAAAAAGATTTTTTTTATTCCAATTATAATTGATGAAAATAAAAAAGATCTTTTAATATTTTCAAATAATAAAATATTCAATCAGTGGAACATTTATCAAAAAAGTAATCATTTAATAGAATATATTCTTCCTACAGAAGATCTAGAAGATATAAATAATATCAAAAGTAAGTTTGAATTTATTGAAGACTACGATTTTAAAGAAATAATTCAAAAGTATAATTTAGAAGACTCAGTAATTGCATTAATATTTGTAAACAATCAAAATATAAGACTTTTATCTAAAATATCATTAAATAATGAATTGGTATTAAAAAATAAATCATTTTCAAAACATGATTTGAATAATGATGATCATGTAAAAAAAATAATAGATGAAATGAAAATAATTTATGAGGATTATTGGAAAAATTTTAATTTGATAAATACTTCTATAAAATTACCAATAAATATAAAGATTAATACAAAATATGTGAAGAAAATTTCTAATTTTGAAAAAGTTTTAGAAGAAATGGATTTGATTTATAATTTTAACATTCAAAAATTTGATAAAGATTTTATATATTATAGAATTATATTTAACAGTACACCAAATAATTTTTTAAAACTAATGGAAAATCATTATTTTAATTTTGATACTCAAAAAAACGTTTGGATTTTAAAATGAAAAATTTAAAGCAAAATATTATTAAGTTTAATCATGATAAAAATTTTAAGTATGATGATTTCTATGTTTCTAGTAGCAATAAACATGTCTTAGATTTATTTAATAATTGGCCCAATTGGGATAAAAACTTTCTAAATGTAATTGGAGAAAGATTCTCTGGAAAAACACATCTAATTAATATTTTTTTAAAAGAAAAGGGAGGACTTATATTAGAGTCAAATCAATTGAATAATGAAAATTTAGTAAATATTAAAAGTTTTAGAAACATTATATTAGAAAATGTAGATTTAAATATTAATGAAAAACTTTTGTATACTTTAATAAATATAATTGATCAAGAAGGTATGTATTTGATTGTTACATCTAATAAACCAATAGTAGATATAAATTTTCAGCTAGATGATTTAAAATCAAGAGCCAAAAACTTCCTTTTACAAAATATAGAAAAACCTGATGATGACTTGATTTATGCTATTATATTAAAAAATTTATCGGATCGTCAAATTTTGATAGACAAAAAATTAATTAATTTCATTGTAAAAAGAATAGATAGATCCTATAGCAAAATATTTGATTTCATATATAAAATTGATGAAACAAGTTTAAAAAAGAAAAAACCAATTGATTTTAAAATTATAAAAGAGGTTTTAGGAGAATAGTTGAATAAATATAGAACTCACACTTGCAATGAATTAAGAGAAAAAAATGTTGGGAATAACGTTGTTCTATCTGGCTGGATTAATAAGAAAAGAGACCATGGAAATCTTTTATTTATTGATTTAAGAGATAATTATGGTGTTACTCAATGTATAATTGATCAAGAAAATTCAAAATTTAGTCAATTGGAAAAAATTCAACTTGAAACGGTGATAAAAATACAAGGAAACGTTTTAAAAAGATCAAATGAAACCATTAATAAAGATATTCGTACGGGTGAAATAGAAGTTTCAATAAAAAGTTTTGAAATTTTAGGAAAATGTAAAGAGTTACCTATGCCTGTTTTTAGTGATCAAGAATATGCAGAAGAAATAAGATTAAAGTACAGATTTTTAGATTTAAGAAGAAAAAAAATTCATGAAAATATAATTTTAAGATCAAAAGTAATTTCATTCATTAGAGAAGAGATGGGTAAATTAGGTTTTCTAGAATTTCAAACACCCATATTAACATCATCTAGTCCAGAGGGTGCAAGAGATTTTCTTGTACCAAGTAGATTAAATCCAGGAAAATTCTATGCACTCCCTCAAGCACCACAGCAATTTAAACAACTTATAATGGTTTCGGGATTTGATAAGTATTTTCAAATTGCCCCCTGTTTTAGAGATGAGGATGCTAGAGCAGATAGAAGCCCAGGTGAATTTTATCAATTAGATTTAGAAATGTCTTTTGTTGAACAAGAAGATGTATTTGACGTAGTAGAGAAATTATTAATAAATACTTTTAAAAAGTTTTCAAACAAAAAATTAATTTCTGAAAAATTTCCTAAAATTTCTTACTTAGATGCCTTATTAAAATATGGAACAGATAAACCTGATTTAAGAAACCCATTAATTATAAATGATATTACAGAAATTTTTACAAGGGATGACGTAAAGTTTGAAATATTTAAAAAACTAGTAAATTCAGGCTCAAAGGTTAGATGTATTGTTACAAAAAATACAAAAGATAAGCCAAGAAGTTTTTTCGATAATATTGATAAATGGGCAAAAGACCAAGGAGCCTCGGGGTTAGCTTACTTTACCATTGATAAAGATATTTCTGCAAAAGGACCAGTGGGAAAATTTTTTTCTAGAGAGGCTCTAGCAGAAATAATGAAAATAACTGATGCAGAAGTAGGTGATAGTATATTTTTTGCTTGTGGTAAAAAAGCAGATGTAGAAAAAATTACATCTTTGGCAAGAGATAAAATTGCTAACGATCTAGATTTAGTTGATGAGAATCTTTTCGCTTTTTGCTGGATAGTTGATTACCCAATGTTTGAAAAAAATGAAGAGACGAAGAAAATAGAATTTAGTCACAATCCTTTTTCAATGCCACAAGGAGATTTAAATAAAATAGATTTTGAAAAACCTCTAGAAATTTTTGCCTATCAATACGATATTGTGTGTAATGGAGTGGAATTATCATCTGGGGCAATAAGAAATCATATTCCAGAGTTAATGTATAAACTTTTTTCAATAGCAGGATATAATAAAAAAGATGTTGATAATAAATTTAGTGGCATGATAACTGCACTTAGTTATGGTGCACCACCACATGGTGGTATCGCTCCGGGCATAGATAGAATTGTAATGCTTTTAGCAAATGAAAAAAATATTAGAGAAGTAACCATGTTTCCAATGAATCAAAATGCACAAGATCTGATGATGAATGCACCTTCAAATGTGGACGAAAAACAACTTAAGGAATTGAATTTATCTCTAAAATTAAAGAAATAGATTATTTCTTACCCTTTAGATTTATTTTTACATCTGACAAATCCACTAAATTTTTTTTGTAATTATTTCTTACAAAACCTTTACTAGTTATATCCTTAACAATCTTTAATAATTGATTCTGATCTTCTGAATTATTTTCATCTGAATTTGTTTGTTCAGAATTTCCGATAGATGGAGTGTGAGCTAAATCTTCTCTATTTTGGTAAGAAATAGCGAGCTCTCTAAAAATATAATCTAGTATTGACGATGCACTTAAAATTCTGTCATTCCCATGAACTTTACCCGAAGGTTCAAATTTTGTTCCAACAAATGCACTAATAAATTCATCTAATGGCACCCCATATTGTAATCCTAATGATATTGCTATTGCAAAATTATTCATTAAAGCTTTAACTAATTCACCTTCTTTGCTGGTATCAATAAATATTTCGCCAATCTTACCATCCTCATATTCACCAGTGTGTAAATAAACTTTATGGTTGCCTATAGTAGCTTTTTGAATATAACCTTTTCTTCTATCTGGCATACTAAATCTTTTTCCAGATTTTTCAGAATTACTTTTAGAAGATTGAAGATATTTTTCTAGATTTTTAGTTTCTGGTTTTTTATTTTCAGAAACGATATTAATATTATTATTTTCAACAATTTTATTATTATTTGGATCAAGATTTTTAGTTTTTCGGTTATCTAATTTTACGTCGATTATCTCAAATTTCCCGTCATCTCTCTTTTCAAGATTTTTGAGCTCTTTTTCATTAATATCATCCAAATAATGATTTACTTTAAAAGTACAAGTGTAATAAGTTTCAACTAAGTATTTTGCCATTTGACCCCAATATTAAAATTAATTTGAATTATGATTCAATTAATTTATATACAAATTCAAATTTTAGTCTAATTTAATTTATACAATTTTAAATTGAAATTTTAACTATTTTTTATGTTGACAGTTTTTAAAAAAATTTTCACTTGGTGGAATCGAGATACATTTGGAACAAGAATTAAAACTTTTTTATATGGAAAATTTGTAGGAAAAGATTCGTTTGGTAACAAGTACTATGAAAGTAGAAAAGGTAAAAGATGGGTTATATACGCAGACGAAGTTGATGCATCAAAAATTCCAGTCGAGTGGTATTCATGGATGCATTTTACTCCAAATAAGATAGAGAAAGATCACGATTTAAAAAAATTTAATTGGCAAAAACCACATCAGCCAAATTTAACTGGAACTGAAACTGCTTATTATCCTAATAAGAATAAAAATGCTTCTAATAAAAAATACAAAAGTTGGACAAATTAGATATAATTTTATTTTATTAATTTTATTTCTATTTTTCTTTATTTTTTCCGATTTAAACGCAGATGAAGGTTTAGAGGGAAGTAATACGGAGATAAAAATATTAGATAAAATAAGTTCAAAGAACAAATTAGTGAAATTAAAGAATGGTAAAAAATTCTTATATAAAGATTTATCGATTAAAAGTTTTAAATGTAAAAACTCAGAATTTGATGATAATCCAGAAATAACTGCTTATATTCAAGTAAGAGATTTAACAAAGAAAGATAACGATGATGTCTTTATTTTTAATGGATGGATATTTTCATCAAGTCCATCAATAACACCATTTGACCATCCTGTTTATGATATATGGTTGGTTGGTTGTAATTAGATAATTTTTTCATTATCAAGCCAACTTACATTGAAATCTGAATTGATAAATTTTTTGTGGTTAAGAAGTTTTTTGTGTAATGGTATCGTAGTATTAATACCTTCTATTAC
This sequence comes from Pelagibacteraceae bacterium AG-404-P07, assembly GCA_003216235.1. Taxonomy (GTDB): domain Bacteria; phylum Pseudomonadota; class Alphaproteobacteria; order Pelagibacterales; family Pelagibacteraceae; genus Pelagibacter. Next base: position 6,495 of record QCJE01000003.1, on the reverse strand, counting down.
AAACTCATCTAGAGATCTATTCATTCTTTGAATAGCTTCAGTTCTATTTCTTCCATGACATATTAATTTACAAACCATACTGTCGTAATATGGAGTAACTTTGTAACCTTGAAAAATAGCACCGTCTACTCTTGTTCTAAAGCCAGAAGGTTGATGACACATTCCAATAATACCTGGTGATGGTTGAAAATTTTTACTTGGGTCTTCAGCATTAATTCTACATTCAATTGCATGTCCTCTAGGGTTTATATCATTTTGTTTTAAGGCTGTTTCACCAGAAAAGGCTATCCAAATTTGTTCTTTAATGATGTCAATACCTGTAACCATTTCAGATACTGGATGTTCAACTTGAACTCTTGTATTCATTTCTAAGAAATAAAATTTTCCATCCTCATAAATAAATTCAACAGTGCCTGCACCCTCATAACCAATCTTGCTAACCATATTCACTGTTTTTTCAAAAAGATCTTTTCTTATTTCATTTGTTAAAACTGGACTTGGAGTTTCCTCAATCAATTTTTGATGTCTTCTTTGAACTGAACAATCTCTTTCATGTAAATGTACTGTTCTATTTTTTCCAGCTAATATTTGAACTTCAATATGTCTTGGATTCTGAAAAAATTTTTCAATGTATACCTCATCATTACCAAAATATTTTTGAGCTTCAGATTTTGCTGTGGAAAAAAGGGTTTCAAATTCATCTTCTTTATTAACAATCTTCATTCCTTTTCCACCCCCTCCACCTGAGGCTTTGATTAAAACTGGAAATCCAATTTTTTTACAAAGTTCTTTTGCTTCTTTTATATTTTTTACTCCACCTTCAGAACCCTCAATCACAGGCAAACCATTCTCTTTAGCTATTTTTTTTGCTTGGATTTTGTCTCCCATCATCTCTATGTGTTTAGATGAAGCCCCAATAAACTTAATTTTATTTTCTTCTAAGACTTTTGCGAAATTTGCATTTTCAGATAAAAAACCATAGCCAGGATGTACTGCTTCAGCATTAGTTAAGTCAACAGCAGATAACAATGCAGGAATATTAAGATAACTATTTACTGGTTGGTGTGAGCCTATACAAACACTTTCATCAGCTAATTTTACATGCATGCTATTACGATCTACATCTGAGTGAACTGCAACAGTAGATATTCCCCATTCTTTACAGGCTCTAATTACTCTAACTGCAATTTCCCCTCGGTTTGCAATTAAGATTTTTTTAAACATTATTCTAAAACGATTAAAGTTTGTCCAAACTCAACTGGCTGACCATCTTCAACGAGTATTTCTTTTACAATGCCTTCTGAAGTTGAAGGAACATGATTCATTGTTTTCATCGCTTCAACAATCATTACGGTATCACCTTTTTTTATTTTTTTTCCAATCTCTACAAATTTTTTAGCTCCTGGCTCTGGAGCATGATAAGCAGTTCCAATTATTGGTGATGTAACTTCAATACCGGACTTATTGTTTTTTAAAATTGTGGAAGTATTCGATTTAGTTAAAACTTGATTAGAATTTGGTGAGGTTTGATTATTAATTGATATGTTATTCTTTGATACTTTAATTTTTGTATCCTTTTCAGTATACTCTAGCTCTGTAAGGTTAAACTCGTCCAAATAGTCACTTAGTTCTTTAATTATTTTTTTATCAATTTTCATTTTCTAAAAGCTTTTGCATAGAAATTATGGCTAAAATATAACCGTTTGCACCTAAACCAAATATTCCTCCAGTAACTATATCACTTATCAAAGATTTTTGTCTAAATTCCTCTCTTTTATAAATATTGGATATGTGTAATTCAATTATTGGCTTTTTAAAAAGCTGCAAAGCATCTCTAATAGCTACAGATGTGTGAGTAAAAGCTGCAGCATTAATAATCATTCCATCAAAATTTTTCCTTGATTTCTGAATTAATTCCACAATTTCACCCTCTATATTTGATTGTGTGAATTCAATTTCTAGACCAAGTTCTTTTGATTTATTTGTACAAGCACCTTTCAATTTGTCATAGGTAATAGAACCATATTGTGATTGTTCTCTTTCACCTAATAGATTAAGATTTGGACCATTGATAATAATAATTTTATTATTCATCCCGCTTTTATATACGATGAAAAATATAAAAAAAATAAAAATAACAGTTAATGGAAAAATTAAATTAATTAAAGAAAAAACTAAACTATCTCATCTTATAAATGGCCTTAAAATACCAATAAAAAAAGTTGCGATTGAATTAAATGAAGAAATAATGGATAAAAAAAATTTGAATAGAATAATTTTAAAGAAAAAAGATAAACTGGAAATAGTTCATTTTATTGGAGGTGGTTAAATTGAAAAAAGATAATTTGATAATAGCTAAAAAAAAATTTAATTCTAGACTTATTGTAGGTACTGGTAAATACAAAACTATGTCGGAATGTGCTGAGGCAATTAAATTATCTGGGGCAGAGATAGTTACGGTTGCAGTAAGGAGAGTAAATATTATTGATAAAAAAAAACCACTTTTAATGGATTATATTGACCCTAAAAAAATTACATATTTACCTAATACTGCTGGATGTTTTAATTCAAAAGAAGCTTTAAGAACATTGAGATTAGCAAGAGAGATTGGCGGTTGGACGTTAGTAAAATTAGAAGTTTTAGGAGATAAAAAAAATTTGTTTCCAGAAATGATTGAAACACTAAAATCAACAGAAATTCTTTCAAAGGAGGGCTTTCAGGTCATGGTTTATTGTAATGACGATCCTTTAATGGCAAAAAGATTAGAAAATGTTGGAGCTTGCGCAATAATGCCTTTAGCAGCACCAATTGGTTCAGGATTAGGGATACAAAATAAAGTAAATATCAAGATAATTAGATCACAAACAAAATTACCTATAATAATTGATGCTGGATTGGGTCAAGCTTCTGATGCCACAATAGCAATGGAATTAGGATGTGATGGAGTATTGGTAAACACTGCAATAGCTAAAGCAAAAAAACCTTTTGAAATGGCCAAAGCTTTCAAGAATGCAGTAATAGCTGGAAGACAATCATTTTTGTCGGGAAGAATCGAAAAATCATTGATGGGCAATCCATCCTCTCCTATTGAGGGAATTATTTAGCTTTTTTATAATACTTCTTTTTTTTAAATGGTCTTTTTTTAAATTTTTTTTTATCCTTAATATTAATTATGTTATTTTTTTCACTTTGAAATTCTAGACTTTTAAGTTTTTCGTAGTGTTCAACTAATTCAATTGTTTTCTTGGATTTATTTTTTAAATCTATTATGTATTCAGGTATTATCAGTTTTGTATCAGACACAATATCTATTTTCATTTTATTTTTTTTTTCAAAGTAAGTTAGATCTTCTATGAAGTTTTCTTTTAAAAAATCTGATATTTTAGCACAAACTTTTAATTCAACAAATTTAGCTTTATTTAATACAGTTTTTAATTCAACAATTTTCAGAAGCTTTTGTGCGAAAGACTCGTCTGTTAAATTTACTTTCCATTTTATAGCACTTTCTCTTAATCTTTGTCTTGACATCTCAAGTAACCCAAAGTTACTTATTCTTCCAATTTGAATTCTTGCCCTATCTATTCTGCATTTTTCTTTTAATCTTCTTTCAACAAGTTTTCTGTTTCCGTAGCTCATCATATCTATAAAATCGATTATTATTAGTCCTGACAGGTCTCTTATCTTAATTTGTCTTGCTATTTCATCTGCAGCTTCTAAATTGGTATCTAATGCAGTACTTTCAACATTTTTTTGTTTTATTGAACTACCAGAATTTATATCTATAGAAACCAGTGCTTCTGTAGGGTTTATAACTAAATATCCTCCTGAATTTAATTTAATTTCGGATTCAAATATCTGATTTAATTTTTGTTCTATTCCTTCCTCAATAAATAATGGAATTTTACCTCTATATTTTTTTATTTTCTTAACATGTGAAGGCATTATCATTTTCATAAAATTTTGTGCTTTTTTATAGCCTTCATTTCCCTCCACAATTATATTTTTTGTATTTTCATCATACATATCTCTAAGCGTTCTTTTAATAATTTCACTTTCTTGATGTATCAATGATGGAGCTATTGAATTTAGTGCATTATTTTTAATCTGGTTCCAAGTATTTATCAGTGTATTTAAATCATGGTTGATTTCATTTTTAGTTTTATTGCAACCGGCTGTTCTTACTATTAGCCCCATTTCTTTTGGTATTTCTATCTCATTTAAAATTGATCTTATTTTTTTTCTATCAACAGGATTATAAATTTTTCTTGAAATACCTCCTCCTTTTGGAGTATTGGGCATTAAAACAATATATTTACCTGCAATTGAAATAAAAGTACTTAATGCAGCACCTTTTTGTCCTCTTTCATCTTTAATTACTTGGACTAGTATTACTTGGTTTGGTTTAATAACTTCCTGAATTTTATATCTTTTAAATTTATAGTTATTTTTCTTTTCTTTTTTAAGTTCATCATTGTTTTTATCTTCAGTTGTTTGTTGTTCTATTGGATCTTCTATTTCTAATTTTCCTTCAGCTAAATTTTCTTCATCTTTAGCTTCAATTTCTTTAGAAAGTTCTTCTCTAGCTTTTTCTTCTTCTAGTTTAATTTTTTCTAAATCACTTTTTGGTATTTGATAATAATCAGATTGGATATCATTAAATGACAAAAATCCATGCCTCTCTCTTCCAAAGTCTATAAAAGCTGCTTGAAGAGATGGCTCTATTCTACTAACTTTACCTAAATAAATATTATTTTTAATTAAGTTATTTTTTAAACCCTCGTACTCGTAATCTTCAATGTTTCTTTCTGATTTAAGTACGACTCGAGTTTCGTTAGGATGCGAAGCATCAATGTATAAATTCTTTTCCATGATATATTTGTTGATTGTTTCATATAATTAATTTGTTAAAATTTTGTATATTCTTATGCCTTATCTTTAACAAATTCCGATATATAATGGAATAAAAATGAACAAAATTTTAAAAAATATTTCTCTAATTTTTATTGGCTTTTTACTGATATTTTCAATAGTGACATTGGGTATTTTGTGGAATTTTTCTAGCAACATACCTGATTACAAATTTTTAAATAATTATAAACCTCCAGTTTCAAGTAAAGTTTACTCAGGCAACGGTGATCTTGTTGCAGATTTTTCGAAAGAAAAACGAATTTTTGTACCCTATAGCTCCATTCCGGAAAATGTAATAAATGCCTTCTTATCAGCTGAGGATAAAAATTTTTTTTCTCATCCTGGTGTAGATGCTAAGGGAGTTTTAAGAGCTATAATGAATAATGTTAAAAATATTATTACCTCAAATAGACTTGAAGGCGCATCAACAATTACACAACAGGTAGCTAAAAATTTTTTATTGACTAATGAAGTAAGTTTGAATCGAAAAATTAAAGAGGCAATTTTAGCCTTTAGAATTGAAAGAGCCCTTACCAAAGAACGAATCTTAGAACTTTATTTGAATCAAATTTATCTTGGAAGTGGCGCATATGGTGTAGCCGCAGCTAGTTTGGAGTATTTTGATAAATCGATTAAAGAATTAGATTATAATGAAGCAGCTTTGTTAGCTGCTTTACCTAAGGCCCCAAGCAAATATAATCCATATAGGAATGTTGAATTAGCCAAATTTAGAAGAAATTTAGTTTTGAAAAATTTACTAGATAACAGCTTTATTGATACTAAGGAATATGAAAATTTAAAAAATAAAGAAATTGTTTTAAAAAAAACCAAAAAAGTTTTTTTGGAAGATGCCCAATATTATATTGAGGATGTAAGGAAAAATATTATTGAAAAATTATCTTATGAAAAGGTATATAAACAAGGTTTCAATATAAATACTCCTATAAATTTAGAGTTACAAAAAATAGCAACAGACTCTTTAAGAAGTGGATTAATTGCCTATGATAAAAGAAAAGGTTGGCATGGAGTTTTAAAAAATAGAAAATATGATTCTAATTGGAGTAAAAATTTAGATGAATACGAGTTGGAAAATTCTATTAACTGGAATTTAGCAATCATTAAAAAAGTAAATAAGTTTTCAGCAGAAATAGAAACTAAAGATAAATCAAGTGGTACAATTGATTATAGTGACATTTCTTGGACAAAAAAAGAATTTGATAAAGTAATTAAAATTGGAGATATAGTTTACGTTGAAAAAATTGACGAAAATAAGTATAGCCTTAAACAACTTCCTAAAGTTAATGGTGGCATTGTGGTCATGGATCCTTATTCAGGCAGAGTTTTGGCATTAAGTGGAGGTTTTAGTTTTAAAAACAGTGAATTCAACAGAGCTTCCCAAGCTTTGAGACAACCAGGTTCAGCTTTCAAACCATTTGTTTATGCTTTAGCTTTAGAAAATAATTATACTCCTTCGTCATTAATTTTGGATGCTCCTTTAGTTTTAGATCAGGGTTCTGACTTAAAAATGTGGAAGCCAGAAAATTATGGAAAAAAATTTTATGGGCCATCAACACTTAGAGTGGGGCT
>QCJE01000002.1 GCA_003216235.1 Pelagibacteraceae bacterium AG-404-P07 | reverse complement strand
AGTTACAGCTGATCAAAATTTAGATCAATTTACTTCATCTCAATCTTTAAAAAAACAATTTAAACGTACTATTAGTCGTTTATATGAGTTAACATCTATAGATTATAAAGAATGATTCAAGAGTTTCATAATCTTCAGATCAATACAAATGGACAAAAACTTTATGAATTTACCAATCAAACAATTGAATGGATAAGAAAAAATAAGTTTAAAGATGGAATGCTTAATTTAAGTATTCAGCATACCAGTGCGTCGTTAATTGTACAAGAGAACGCAGACCCAGATGTTCAAACAGATTTATTAAATTATTTTGACAATTTGGCTCCAATGAACAATAAGCTATATACTCATAAAACTGAGGGAAAAGATGATATGCCAGCTCATATAAAATCAGCATTAACAAATAATCAAATTTCTTTCAGTATCAGAAATAGTAAATTATTACTTGGAACTTGGCAGGGAATATATCTTTTTGAACATAGACTAAATCCACAAACAAGAACAGTTATTCATCACTTTTTAGGAACTTAAACATTATTATCTGTAAGGGTTGTAAGCCCATTGTAAGATTGCTTGTCTTTGTCTTTTTCTACAATCTAAATCTCCTTTTTCACAATTTTTTTCTATTGCCAAAACGTGTCTTCTAAAATTTTTCCACCTTTTGATTTGAGTCTCGTCCATGTGAGGAATTCTTCTTCCATTAGTAAATCTACAATACCATTGAAACCAGCCCAATGGATCTTCTTTAAAAATCCATCCTTTTTCAATCCAATGTTCCCTAGATAATCCTGAAACAATTTTAAATCTATTAAGATTTACATCAAAAGTTTTAGATAATTTGACATTTTTAAACCAGGATTTTGGGTACTCTTTCACATTTAAACCAAAATAGGCCCCTCCAAATACACCTAGTTCCATCATTCTTTTTGGAGTTAGCTCAGGTTTAAAAATCTTATAAAAATCTAAATTATCAACCTTTTTTTTCAATATTTTTTTCATTTAACTATTATTTTTGGTTTATAAGTTTTTGATACATTTCTTCATCAGTATCACCCTCACAACCAATTAATAAGATGTTTGATTTTTTATTTAATTTCATTTTTTGTTTTATTTTTTCATCTTCACAAATTGCAATTAGACTAATTACTCCAGGCGCAGAATTTTCGCCAGCAATTATTTTTTCATTACTAAAATTTCCATTTCCAAGTAATCTCATGGTTTTAGCAATATCGTCATCGGGTAAACTAATACAATATTTAACCGAATTTTTTAAAATTTCCCATGGGACTAATGATACTTCTCCACACGACATTCCTCCCATCAAGCTTTCTCTTTTAATGTCTATCTTTTCAATCTTACCTGTTTTAATACTTTCCATAACACATGCTGCACTATCAGGTTCAACGACTATAATTTCAGGTATATTTTTCATGTATCTTGCAATACCAGCTATCATTGCACCCGCCATTCCCCCAACACCTGCTTGTAAGATAATATGAGAAATTTTATTTTGATTTATTTGATCTATTATTTCTTTCATCATAACCGTATAACCGGCCATCGTATATTTAGGAACAATCATATAATTTTTCCATGCAACATCTTGAACAATTTGCCAGTTATTTTCTGTTGACTGTTTAATGCATTCAATTAATGATTTTTCATAATTACCTTTTACTTTAATTACATCAGCTCCAAGATCTGCCATTGCCATACTTCTTGCATTGCTAACGAATTCACTAATAAAAATCTTACATTTCAAACCAAGTCTTCTAGCACCCCAGGCAACTGATCTACCATGATTACCTGCAGTAGCAGTTGCAACAATAATGTTCTGGTTTTCCTTAGAAACTTTTTCTACAGCATAAGCTCCCCCTAAAGCTTTAAATGATTTAAGTTCAAATCTTTTGTTTTCATCTTTATAAAAAATTTTATTTAAATTTAGATCCTTTGAAAGCTTATTTAATTGAATTAATGGTGTTGGAGAATATCCTTTCCAATTAGAAATGCTCGAATAAGCATCATCAATATCTTTTTTAGATAATGAATTTAATATTTTATTTTTATCAAATGAAAAATTTTTATTTTCAATAAATTCACTGTGTTTCCACAAATGGCCGTTAGATAAAATTGTCATATTCTAACAGTCTAGCGTATTATCTCTTTCCCACCTAGTAATAGCTTTTGTTTTATCAAAATTATCTTTTTGTTTAAATTCATTAATTTCTGATTTTCTTAGTTTAATATAACTGTTAATAGTTTTATGACCAAAAGCATCATTCATATCTTTATTATTTTTTAATTTTTCAAGAGATTGATCTAATTCGTCTGGAAGTTTTGGTAGATCAGGATATTTTTCATAGTCCTCATACATATTACAATTTAATGGTTTTCCAGGATCAATTTTATTTTTTAAACCGTCTAAACCTGCTGCCAATACACTAGCTTGTAAAAGGTAAGGGTTGGCTGAACCATCCATTAGTCTTAATTCAAATCTTCCAGGATCAGGAATTCTAATCATATGTGTTCTGTTATTACCTGTATAAGAAATACTACTTGGTGACCATGATGCTCCAGATTTTGTTGGTGGAGCATTTATTCTTCTATAACTATTTATAGTTGGATTAAAAAAAGCCGATAAAGAAGACGCATTTTTTATTACACCTCCAAGAAAATTATAAGCTATTTTACTCAAACCTAGATTGTTAGATTTATCTAAAAATTTGTTTTTTTTACCATCCCAAACAGAAATATGCGCATGACATCCATTTCCTGTTAAATTTTCAAATGGTTTGGGCATAAATGTAGCTCTTAATCCGTGTTTTTCAGCAATAGTTTTAACCATAAATTTAAAAAATGTATGTCTATCAGCAGTAATTAGGCAATTATCATAATCCCAATTCATTTCAAATTGACCATTAGCATCCTCATGGTCATTTTGATAAGGGCCCCATCCCATTTCAATCATACAATCACAAATTTCTTTAATTAGATCATATCTTCTCATTAAAGCTGATTGGTCATAACAAGGTTTTGATTGAGTATCTCTTGGGTCAGCTATTGAATTGCCATCTGGCGAAATAAGAAAATATTCACATTCTACACCAGTTTTCATTGTAAGACCTTTTTTTTCTAATTTTTTAATTTGATTTTTAAGTATTATTCTTGGTGAAGCTTCTACTGGTTTTCCATTCATCCAAAGATCTGATGCTAGCCAACCAACTTCTTTATTCCATGGTAATTGAATAAGACTATCAGGATCAGGAATACCAAACATATCAGAATCTGCAGGCGACATGTCTAGCCAAGCAGCAAATCCTGCAAATCCAGCACCAGCTTCTTGCATTTCTTTTATTGCATGTGCTGGAACTAGTTTTGATCTTAATACTCCAAACAAATCTACAAAACTTATTAAAAAATATTTAATTCTTTTTTCTTTAGCAATTTTGAATAAATTTTTTGACATAAATTAAATTAACATAATTACCTAAATAAAGAAAAAATTGTTTCCCTGTAATACATTAAGTTTACTATAACAATTATTATTACTGCTATTATGACTCCGTATTTTGCTTTTGGAAAAGCAACACCTCGCATTTTGCTTGGTCTTAGTTCTTCATTATTATCTTCTTCAGACATTTTGAATTATAAAAAAGGGCGCCACTTAATGTAGCGCCCAAATTTTTATTTAAAGATTACCAGTCGGTAATATTACTTTTATGATCATTTGGACCATGTCTTTTCCTTGAAAGTCTTTCAAGCTCATCACTTTCGGACTTTGCGGTTAAAACATGCCAACCAACCCATAAAATAATTGCTAAAATTACTAGCAATCCTTCTGAGGATCCAGCACCAGGATAAACAGCACCTACAACTTCTTCTGCAGGTTTGTTCAGGTGATCGATCCAATTTGTGACTGTTGCCATATTGTTTCTCCTTTACCTGGTTGCAGACGAAACAGTTCTTTCGTCCCTTTTAGCAGTTTCCATTATTTCATAGTCAAGTCCTGCAATCTCCACATCACGAGGTATTCTTAATTTACCCATTCCATGAAGTACTTTTGCAATGACATAACCTGGTATTAGTCCAAGAACTACGAACATTATTAATGCTCCTAAGAATTGTCCTAATGGGTTAATTGTAGCATAAGTTGTCCCGTCCCACATAGCACCAACACTGTAACCAGATGATGGGTAACCATTAAGAACAAAACCACATATCACTAGACCAATAAATCCAGCATAACCATGTACTGCAACCGCACCAACTGCATCATCAATTTTGAACTTACGTTCAACCCAGTAATGTAGTTTGTATGAAATCACAACACCGATCATACCAATAATCATTGCTTGAATTGGATGATATAAATCATTTCCAGCTGAAGCACATATGATACCTGCTAGTCCACTTGAGTATGTCCAGAAAGGATCACCTTTTGCAATCCAATAACCGGCTAATAATCCTCCTGATAATGACATCAAGAAGTTAAAAGTAATACCACTAAGTGTAGTAGGGGTTACGTATATGTTTGTAGCAGTCCAATAACTTATGCCTTCCATACCGTATTCAGGTCCAAGATCAAAGATTGGTATATTACATGCTGCGTAGAAGCCCCAGAAACCAGTATAAATTAGAAATAATCCAATTGTAACTAGCCAAGGATTTCTTGGCCCAATGTTTCTCGGTTCACCGCTAGATGAAAATTTTCCAATTCTTGGTCCTAAAACCATAAGAACACCTAAAGCAAATCCACCCGCAATCGCGTGAATTACTCCTGATGCATAAGCATCATGGTATCCCAATAGTTTAAGCATCCAGCCATCAAAGTGCCATCCCCAAGCAGCATCGATTGTCCAAAATACTGAACCTATTGCAATTGCTAAAATTCCAAATGCAAAAGTTGTAATTCTTTCAATAATTGCTCCTGAAACGATAGAAGCAGCTGTCCAAGAGAATAAAAGGAATGCAGCCCAGAAGACACCAGAAATGTGATCTCCTAAGTTTACAGCCATTAAATCACTTGTTGCTTTGTACCAAGTAGCACTAAAAGCAGAGTCATCTGTAATTAGCGCAGTGCTTTCATTCATTATTGAAGGTGCTAATCCCGGTCCTGTTGGGAAAGCCCAATAAATCCACCAACCAAATAAAAACCAGGTTACTGTTACCAAAGGTATCAGCATTGTATTTTTCATAAGAGTATGTTGGTGATGTTTGTATCGAGAAGCTCCAACTTCATACATACAGAAACCAACGTGAATTAAAAACATTAGAACCACTGTTACCCAGTAGTAAAATTCTGTAAATATAGTAGTTAGAGCAGCTAACTGATCAGTCATATTCTCTATCTCCTTATTTATTTTTAAAAACCCTATTAAATTTAGGAACGTGTGACAAATGAAACAATTCTCTAAAACCTTGAATTAGCAAGAGGTTTTAAAAAAAAATCAACTATAGATTGTTTTATTAAAATTTTAAGTATGCTTTTTTTAAATCAACAAGAGGATGTTTTGGAGACATTTGAAATTTAACTAAAAGTTCTCTAGCTATCATATCTCTGTCTTGTTGATTGTTAGGTAGTTTAATTGATTTTGGAATTGTAACCCAGCCATTTGCGTTTCTACAAAAAACTGCAGGTCTTCCTTCTTCGTATCCCATATGAACATCTTCTAACCAATTTAAATCATCCCAACCCATAGCTTCGACATACTTTTTTAAAAAAGGAGTTATCTTAGTATAGTCTGGAAGAAGATTAACGTCATATCTATAACCAATTGACTGACCAATCATTTTTTCTCTAGCCGTTTCTTTTTTTTTACCTAATTGTTGGTCTTTAACAGCTACTGATTTTGTAACTTTTTTTTTATTTTTTTTCTTAACCATAATAGTTACCTTTAAATTTTATGATAATTATCTACTCCAACAGTATAGTTAGTTCCTGCTAAAGGAACTTTTGCTAGAGCTGATGCTTCAGAAGTTAGTGCTGCTAAATCCTCAGGTTCTAGAGAATGTATGTTTGTTTTACCACATGCTCTAGCTAACAATTGAGCCTCAAGAGTCATTGAGTGTAAATAATTATAAACTCTCAATGCTGCATCATCCGGATTTAATCTTGCTCTAAGTTTAGGATCTTGCGTTGCAACACCTACTGGACATCTTCCAGTATGACAATGATAGCATTCACCTGCTTTTACTCCCATTTCTTTTTCAAAATTTGCCTCTGGAATATCTTTGTTACAATTTAATGCGATCATCGATCCAGTGCCAATAGCAATAGCATCTGCTCCTAAAGCTAAGGCTTTTGCCATATCAGCACCATCTCTTACACCACCTGCATAAATTAATGTTACTTTCCCAGTTTTACCAACATCATCTAATGCTCTTCTAGCTTCTCTAATTGCTGCAATGCCAGGAATACCGGTATTTGCTGCTGCTATATGTGGACCAGCTCCTGTCGATCCTTCCATACCATCAAGATAAATTGAGTCTGGATCACATTTAGCTGCCATACGAACGTCATCATAAACTTTTGATGCACCTAATTTTAATTGAATTGGAACTTTATTTTTTGTTAATTGTCTTAATTCTTCAACTTTTAAAGCTAAATCATCAGGACCTAACCAATCAGGATGTCTTGCTGGAGATCTTTGGTCTATTCCAGATGGTAATGATCTCATTTCAGCAACTTGGTCTGTAACTTTCTGACCCATTAAGTGACCACCCATTCCAACTTTTTGTCCTTGTCCAATAAAAACTTCAATTCCATCTGCAAGCTGGGCATGATGTGGGTTAAATCCATATCTTGATTGAATACATTGATAAAACCATTTTTCTGAATATCTTCTTTCATCAGGAATCATTCCACCTTCTCCTGAACAAGTAGCACTTCCAGCCATTGTTGCACCTCTTGCTAAAGCAGTTTTTGCCTCATAAGAAAGCGCACCAAAACTCATACCAGTGATATAAACTGGTATATCTAATTCAATAGGATTTTCACATCTTGGACCAATTATAGTTTTTGTTTCACATTTTTCTCTATAACCTTCGATTACAAACCTTGTTAAAGTTCCTGGTAAGAAAACTAAATCATCAAATGTTGGAATTTTTTTCATTAATGCCATTCCACGCATTCTGTATCGTCCCAACTGTGATTTTATATGAATATCATCTATTACTTCTGGAGTAAAAATAGCATTATGGCCTAGTAAACTTTTATTTCTTTTACCTTCTTCATGTGTATGAACATCAGCTTTTCCTCCAACACCTTTACCATTTGATTTCTTTTTATTTTTTTTCTTAGCCATTAAATTGCTCCTTTTTTCTCTGTAGGTTCTAAATTATCGTAATTCCAAAGTTTTTTACCAGCTACTATTTTTTTCATTTTACTAACATCAAAATTTTCTCCGATTTCAGCGACCTTTAGTTTTCGTTTTAACCAATCTTGATCGCTTTTAGTCAGTTCGGAATCTACTGCATCACTACCATATGAACCAATTTCTCCACCTACGAAAATTGTCCCATCATACATAGAGTCGCCTAGATTTATTCCAACATCACCTAGTATTATTATTCTACCTCTTTGCATCATAAAACCTGTAAAAGCGCCCGCATCTCCACCAATAATTATGGTTCCACCTTTCATATCAATACCTGTTCTAGCACCAACGCTCCCTTTACATATTAAATCTCCACCTCTAATAGCTGCACCAAAACATGAACCAGCATTTTTTTCTATCACTACTTTGCCTGCCATTAAATTTTCAGCACAAGACCAGCCAACTCTTCCATTTATACGTACAGTTGGACCATCACAGGAACCCATTCCAAAATATCCTAAGCTTCCCTCAAAAATTAAGTTTAGTTTATTTAATATTCCAACACCGATACTGTGTTTTCCTTGAGGGTTTTTAATTACTATAGTTCCATAACCCTGGCTCATTAAGTTATCAATTTTTTTATTAGCATCGGCTGCTGTCATATTCTTTACATCAAGATCTGTTCTCTTGTTAAAATCTACATCGTAAGTTCCAAAGTAATAAAAATTTTCAGCTTCATCAGGATTAAAAAATTTTTGCTGTGTTCTTCCGGTTAGAACTTCAGTGTGCATACCCATTGCTTGGGCCTTGGTTTTTTTTGTTACATTCTTTAAATTTGCCATACCTTAACCTCTCCATCGAATGGATCATATGTGTCGATTTCTTGTGGTAAAATTGATCTAATTGCTATCTCCTCTGAACCCATAGCCACTAAATCATCAGACTCATAAAGAACCAATGGTTTTGCAGCCATAGTATCTTTTGCCATTCCTAAAGAGTCTTTAGTAGCAACAAAATAAGTAAAGACTCCATCTAAGCCAATAAGAGATTCTTTCATACCTTCTTCTAACGATGCTCCTTCTCTCATTTTTTGCGCAATGTAAACTGCAATAAGTTCTGAGTCACACTCAGACATAAACCTCATACCTTTATTTTCTAAAGCACGTCTATTATTCCAATAATTAGTTAGTTGACCGTTGTGAACTACAGACACATCACTAAATGGGTAGCCCCAAAATGGGTGAGCTGATTTAATATCTACACCAGATTCTGTTGCCATTCTAGCGTGACCTATTGCATGAGTACCAACAAGTTTATCTAAATTGTATCTGTCACAAACCATTTTAGCATTCCCAAGATCTTTAATTACTTCTAAAGATTTACCCATTGAGAGAATTTCAACACCTGGAATACTTTCTATTTTTTGAGAAAACTCTAATAAATCTTTTTTATTATATTCAATTTCATATCTTAAAGAGTATGGAAGAATTCTCTCTTCTTTAATGATTTTTGCACCCATCTCTAAAAGATAGCTATCAACAATTTTTTTTCTTTCATCATAAACAGATACGTCCTCTGCTACAGATGTGCTTCCTTCACCAACGTTTTCGCCTACCTTAAATCGCATAATGAAATTTTTTCCATCTGTGTCCCCATACAAAGCGTAACCAGTAGAGTCTTCTCCTCTATGTTTTAAAGCTTGCAACATTCCTTGCAATTCATGACCAACTTTTGAAGATTTGCCTCTATGTATTAATCCTGCTATTCCGCACATATCTTTCCCTCTCTATATTTTTAAAGACTATGGTAGACAATCCAGATAAGTGTCCAGATCCCATTGAGTTGTTGCACCTAAAAATTTTTCCCATTCATCATTCTTATACCAATGAAATATCTTATACATTTCATCTGGCATCGCTGATTGAATAACTTTATCATCAGCCAATTGATCTAATGCTTCACCAAGACTTAAAGGTAATTTTTTAACATCTTTTCCAGCTTTTTGAGCTTCATAAATGTTTCTAGACTCTGGTTTACCTGGATCAATTTTATTTGTTAAACCATCATCAAATGCTTTTAATAGACCTGCTCCCATCAAATAAGGATTATGCATTGAGTCTACTGATCTATATTCAAATCGTCCTGGAGCAGAAACTCTTAATCCACAAGTTCTATTTTGATAACCCCAATCTGCATAAACAGGTGCCCAGAATCCTTGATCCCATAATCTTCGATAAGAATTAACAGTTGATGACCCGATTGCGGTAAGTGCTCCTAAATGTTTCATTACTCCACCGATAGACAATAATCCCACTTTACCTGGTAATTGAACATCCTTAGTATCAGGCATAAATGTATTTGTGCCACCCTCTACATAGCTAAACACCTCGTCCATTCCTGGAATAGATTTATGACCTAATTTATTAACCTTATCTTTACCACCTGTCCATAAAGACATGTTAGTGTGACAACCACTTGCTGATACTCCCATAAAAGGTTTTGTCATAAAGCAAGCAATTAAATTGAATTCTCTTGCTACTTGTGCACAGATTTGTCTATAAGTTGAAAGTCTATCTGCATTCCTTAAGACATCATCGTACATCCAGTTTAATTCTAGTTGTCCTGGAGCATCTTCATGATCACCTTGAATCATATCAAAGCCCATTGCTCTAGCGTATTCCATTACTTTCATGAAAACAGGTCTGAGAGATTCAAATTGATCAATATGATAACAATAAGGTTTAGAAAATCCTTTACCTGTTGGAGTGCCATCTGGATTTTTTGTTAACCACATCATTTCAGGTTCAGTACCAACTCTCAATTGGTAACCATGTTTTTTCTTAAATTCTTCAGCAATTATTCTCAAATTTCCTCTACAATCAGATGTTAAATGACCACCTGGATTTTCTCTTTCTTCTCTGTTTCTAAAACAAGTAACGAATACTCTTCCAACTTTTTTATCCCAGGGCAGTTGGCAGAAAGTTTCAGGATCTGGAATTCCAACTAATTCTTTAGCTTCAGGCCCGTATCCTATGTAGTTGTTATGTCTATCTAAAAATAAGTTGGCAGTAGCACCGTAAACTAGCTGAAATCCTTTTTCACAAGTTCTTTCCCAGTGATCGGAAGGAATACCTTTACCAACTACTCTTCCAGTAACTGATATAAATTGAAAAAAAATATACTCAACTCCAAGTTCATTTATTTTAGCTCTAACTTGTTTTACAAGTTTATCTCTACCAGGTTTATTTACGTGCTTTTCTAGATCTGTCATAGTCCCCTCTGTTAAGAATTTTTAGTTCAAAAAGGTAACTGAAAAAAAAACGTCTGTCTACTTAGATAAACTAGCTCCAAGGAAACGGACTGTTCGAAGTAGGGTGAAGCTCACCCTTCTCGTATCGGTTGAATCTAAAAGGTTTCAGCAAGTCACTTTCTTGTCCTAAAATTTCTTTTGCAACTAATTCTCCAACACCAATCATTTTATATCCATGGTTTGCATCTGCAATCATATAAACGTTTTCTAAAAATCTATCAAAGATTGGAAATGAGTCTGGGGTCATACATCCTAAGCCACCTGATGGGCCCTTTCTATATAAATGAGACTTACCTTCAAATCTTTTTTGACAATGAGCTAACGCTGAACACCACATTTCATTAAATGCATCAGTTGTTTGATACTCGGGTGATTTTACTCCATACGGATCTACATTAACTTTATCAAAATGTTTATCAACTATATAAGGGGACGTACCACCTTGAACTCCTAAACCCTCAATATCAGGTTTGTAATAAATTCCCCAAATTTTATCTGTAATTAATTTTTTTGTTGTATCTGAATATAAAGGAGCAGTAGAGTCGACATGTACCACAGGTGGCTGTTTACCATTATTTGTTTTTAAAAAATCAGGTTCTACTCCTATAATTCCTTCTTGCAGCATCCAATATTTCCACATATCAGTTTCATGGAATCTTCCATCTTCATCTTTTATCCATGCAGTTTTTGGAAGTTCTAACATATTCCAAAAATCTCTAACCCAAGGACCAGCCCCAACAACTACTTGTTCACAGTCTATTATTCCTTTGTCAGTTTCAACACCTGTTACAGCTTTACTGTTACTGCCTCTTTTAAATCCAGTTACTCTAACCCCCTTAATAACGTTAACTCCATTAGTTACTGATTTTTTTTCAAGAGCTTTAATTGAATCTTTATTAAATGCATAACCACCTTTTTTTTCATGAAGTACTGATGTGATCCCTTGAGCTTGCCAATCATCAAAAATGCCCTTCATATATTTCATGCAATCTTTTTCACCTTCTATAAATTCTGAGTCATATCCGATAGCTTTTTGTTGTTCGTATATAGACAAAACATCATCATGCATTACTTCTGGAGATATTTGAAGATATCCTACTGCATTATATTTCCATGCTTTTGGATCACTTTCCCAAACTGAAACTGAGTGAGCCATTAGCTCTCGCATTGCAGGTTGAAAGTAATTGTTTCTTACTACTCCACAGGCAATTCCACTTGCACCTGCTGCTGTATCCTCTTTTTCTAAAACAATTATGTCACCAGGATTTTTGTATGTCTCTGAAAGTTTCCAAGCAGTACTTAATCCATGAATACCTCCACCAATTATTACTACTTTTGCTTTTGTTGGTAATGACATATTCATAACTTTATTTTTAGCATAAGTTAAATATATAATTTTTTATATATATAAAAAATATAAGTAATAAATATATTAATGAGATTTTTTCTTTAGAAACTAAGATTTTTTAATGTTTGGATATATAAATTAAATTCATCAATAAAGGATTTACTTGGTCTAATAAATTTTTTTCTTTGATCATTTGATCCTTTTTCAAGAAAAAAGAAGCCTTTTTCACAAGCCTCATTAATCATTAGAGCTGACTTTGGTCTAGATGTTTTAAATAGTTTTGTCTTAAGTTCTTCAACAGTTAAATGTTCTTTGTATTTAAATGCATGCATTACCAACAGCATCATATGATAATGAGAAGGAGATTTTCTAAAGAAATAATTACTAGACATATGCGAAAGTTTCATTTGATCTTCCCAAAACTCTAATAAATCTTTTGTAGTTTTGGTCATTAAGATCTAACTCTAGTTTTTTTTGGATCAAAGTGTGGAAAAGCAACTACTTTTGCAGAAATTCTTTTTTGATGACCATCAATTTTACCAACCTCAACTTCAGTTCCTATTTCTGAATATTGGTTGTCGATTCTACATAAAGCAATATTTTTATTTAAAGTTGTTGATAAACAACCACTTGTTACTATTCCAACTTGAGACCTTCCAACATGCACACAATCACCATGGCCAGCAGGTTCTTTTCCAATAAGCTCTAAACCAACAAGTTTTTTTTGTGGATTTGCTTTTCTTTCTTTTAATACTTTTTTTCCAATGAAATCCTCTTCTTTTGTTTTCAGCGGGACAGAAAAACCTATTCCAGCTTCAAAGGGATCCTGTTGTCCGTCAAATTCGTTACCAAATAAAATTAAACCTGCCTCTATCCTTAATTTATCTAAAGCTGCAAAACCAGCAGGAATTAAACCTTCGTTTTTTCCTACTGATAATAATTTATCCCAAACTTCAGGAGCATGTTTTGGGTGACACCAAACCTCATAACCAAGTTCACCAGTATAACCTGTTCTAGAAACAATCAAGGGAATTCCTTGAAGTTCTTCAATTCTGCAGATTGTAAATCTAAACCACTCTAGCTCATCAATAGATGGTTGAGTTGGAGGAGTAAAAATTAATTTTTTTAATATTTCTCTACTTTTAGGACCTTGCACTGAAACATTACTAATTTGATCGGTGGAATTCTTTATATTTACTTTATAATTTTTCTTTTTAGCAACTTTTTTTAACCATTCTCCTGCATACTCATCTCCACAAATCCATCTAAATCCTGTCTCACTTAATCTCAATAAAGTACCATCATCAAACATTGTTCCATTTTCATAGCACATTGCAGAATAAACAACCTGACCAACTGAGAGCTTCTTGATATTTCTTGTTAATGAATAATTCATTAACTCCTCAGCATCTGGACCAATTATTTCAAATTTTCTTAGAGATGATAAATCGATTAGAACTGCCTTTTCTCTACAAGCGTTATATTCTTCAACTACACCATGTTTTGTATAATCATTAGGTAACCAAAATCCTCTTGCATCAACAAAGTTTCTTGTTAGTTTTGATGTTCTTTCATAAAAACCAGAATTTCTAGTTAGTTTTTTTTCTGAGTCAGTTTTCATTCTAAAAGCAAATGATTTTGAAAATTCTTTTTTTTTGTCATAAGTTCTAACAAAAATATCAGTTGGATTCCATGAATTACATGCATCAATATCACTTGGACATGCAGTAGTACCAATAGTTAAATCTTTTAAAGCTCTAAATATTACATAATCACCTGGTCTTGCGAATGACTCATCAGAAATTACAGAATTTAAACCTGAGGCAGAGGTATTAAAAAATAAGTTAATTGCATGCCAACCTTTTTGTTTTTGGACACCATATTTTTCCATTGAATTATTTAAATTGTCAGAACAATTAGCATGACCAAAATAACCCGCATCTTCATAATATTTTGAAGTACAAGCAAGATTAAATGTATCGTGTCTTCCAACAGTATCTCTAATTACTTCAATCAATGGTTCATGATCAGTATCATAAAATTTTGAGAATAACCCTGGTCCAGGAAAAGTATTACCCATGAAAGTCCTTGTTGTTTGCCAATCAAGGCCTTTCTCTAATTTCTTATCAAGTTTTCTTGTATCAAATGCCACAAAGTCAGAACATTGTCTTCCCGCAGGACTTATAATCTGAATATAATCACCTTCTTTTACTTGATAAGAGATTGAAGTTTCTCTATCAATATTTTTTTCAAAATTTGGTTCAAAAACTGGATCAGGTATAATTGATAATTCTTTATCATTAATAATTTTAGCTCTTTTTATGAATACTGTTAAATCACTTGAGGGATTTTGCTCACTTACCAACATGTCATTTTGTGGTGCTGATAAAATTACATAACATTTATCTTTTGATTTTATTTTAACTTTTTCGCCACTAGGAGTTTTATTATCAAAAAGAACAGATGATTTGGATTTATTTATATCTAAATTTCTTTTTTTTAATTGAAGATTTGTAACTAAAGAACTTTCGTCTTTTCTTTTTAAAATTTCTTTAATAAAACTTTCTTTACCATTTTCCTTTTGATTTAAAATTCCAAGTTCAGACTTTCCGTCTTTATTAAAACAAATTATTTCACAAATTTGATTCCCCTCATCATTTATGATTTCTATTTCATCATCAGGAAAAATTTGTAAACCAGTAAGACCACCAGCATTTACAACATGCCTTTCAACTCCAGGTGGTAGCACATTGAGACCAGGTTCTCTAATATCTAAAGTAGTTTGCGACATTTTTTATTATCTATTGTTATAATATATAAATATCTAGTAGTTGACTATCATTTTACTTAGGCACATACTATTAACACTTAATATTAAGAAAGGGGAATAAATGCGAAAAATAATATCATTAGTATCTGCAATGATTATTTCAGTAGTAAGTTTTGCAGGAATATCAAACGCAGCAGATAGTAAAAAACCTATCGTGATCCCAACACATAACTGGTCAAGCCAAATTGTAATGGCTTACGTTATTGGTGGAATTATGGAAGATATGGGAAACAATGTTAAATATGTTAACGCTGACTCTCAAGCAGTTTACGAGTCAATAAGAATTGGTGACGTAACTATATCTCATGAAGTATGGGAATCTGCTTTTGGTAAATCTTTTACAACTGCTTTGGATAAAGGTGGATTGTTAGACTGGGGTGACCATGAAGCGAGAACACTTGAAGATATGGGATATCCAAACTGGGTTGCAGAAAAAGGACTATGTCCTGGATTACCAGACTGGACTGCTTTAAAAAATCCTGACTGTGCTAAAAACTTTACAACACCTGACTCTCCAGATGGAAAAGGAAGAATGTTGGAAGGTCCACAAACTTGGCATGGTGATTTAATTCCACAAAGGGTTGACGCTTTAGGTTTAGGAAATCTTTGGTGGGTTAAATTTGCTGGAAGTGCCGATGCACTTTGGGCAGAGTTAGCAGCAGCTGAAAAAGAAGGAAGAGGGACAATCATCTTTAACTGGACACCTAACTTTACAGATGGTGCTGGTTTTACATTTATCGACTTTCCTCCATACACAGCAGGTTGCAGACCTGAAGATGGTGGAGATGGAAAATGTGGTTCGCCTGATGGTTATTTGAAAAAAGCAGTTAACGCTGATTTTCCAAAAACTCATCCAAAAGCAGCAGCTATGTTCAAAAAACTTTCTTTCACAACAAGTCAAATTGGTGCAATGGCAGCTTTAGTTGACATTGACAAAATGACTCATGAGGATGCTGCAAAAGCATGGTTGAAAAAGAACAAAAAAGTTTGGAAAGCTTTTACTAAATAAAGTTAAAAGCGATTAAATCTTTAGATCTCTCCCAACAATGTTGGGAGAGATTTTTTTTAGGAAAAATTTAATGATTAGATATTTTTTAAGTATATTCATTAGTTTATTATTTTTTAATCAAACTATTGCAAAAGATGTGAATATTAATGAAAATATTGATCTTAAGTTTGTTTGTGATTTAGATAAAAAAATAATTAAAAATTCAGAATATAATTATCAAACTTTTTTAGCTAAAGATTTGAATGAAAAAGGTTTGGATGAATTTGAAATACAGTCAAAAAAACCAGAGACACTGTTAATTAAAGGATTATCACTGTTTCTTTCAGAGTCAGCAAAACTAAATGTAAAAGTTGTGAATAAAGATGTAGTTTTATTTAAGTCGATTGATCAAGAAAAAAATTATTCAGAGTCAGGCATAATTACCAGAAAAACAGGAGAATTGATTCATGAAATTACAAGAAATATAAAAAGTGAAAATGCAGAAAAATATATTTCAATATATTCATGCACTAAACATGACCAAAAAGTCTAATTTTTTTTTAAAAAATTTTGTGTAAAGTGTTGTTATGAAAAAATACTTTCTCAGCATAATTTTAAGTTTGCTCATTTCATCAGTTGCATTAGCACGAAGCACTGGTTGCAAAGAAGGAAATTGTGAAAATGGTTTTGGTAAATGGGTTTATACAGATAAAACTACTTACGAAGGTGAATGGGTAGGAACAAAAAAAAATGGTCAAGGAGTTGAAACTTGGCCCAACGGATACATCTACAAGGGCGAATTTAAAAACAGTGAATGGAGTGGAGTAGGTGTTTTAACTTTTCCTGATGGCTCAACTTATGAAGGTGAATGGGCAAAAGGATTTATGAATGGAACAGGAACTTTTACCTCATCAGATGGAACACAGAAATCAGGCACATGGAAAAATGGAAAGCTACAAGAATAATGTCAAAAGAAAATTATTTAAATAAGATTAAGGATTTACCAGAAACTGTAAAACAATTTGGAGGTTTGGTGCTAATAGTTCTAATTATATTTTTTTCATTTTCTGTATTAAATATTATGTTTGGTGGTGGTGATGAGCTTGTAAGAAAAATGAAATTGGAAGAAGAAAGAATTGCGGAAGAAAAAAAATTAAGTGAATTAATATCTAAATTACCTTCAGGAATATTAGTAACTTTTGACGGTACTGATCATTATAAATTAACAGATGAAGTATATGAACAAGTTTGTAAAGCAACAAAACTCATTCCTCAAAGAGCAATTATGGGTGCAAATTTTTTAAATTTTAGAGCACACGAAATCTACACAATTAATGGGAATAAAATTGATGAAACTTTTGTTAAGTGGGATGAAGAGAAAAATAAATGTTATGCAGGTTTTACAGTAAGTGGAGATAATGTTGGAGTTAATGAGTCAATATCTGTTAGCGGGGAAGCATTAAGTTTTTTAAGCACAGGAATTGATACTAGGGTTTACTATATTAAAAATTTTTAAGGAGGAAAACATTAATATTATGGATTTAATTTTATCTTAATTTCATATAACTTAATTAGAAATCTATGTCTGAACCAGTAATCAAATGTGAAAATGTTTATAAAATCTTTGGAGCAAATGCTGAAAAGATGCTTAAAGATTCAAATGGCAATGTTGATGCTAAAACCTTTCAAGAAAATGGATGTATTGTAGGAGTTAATAATGCTTCATTTGAAGTTTCTAAAGGAGAGATGCTGGTTGTTATGGGTTTGTCTGGTTCGGGAAAATCAACTTTATTACGATGTATTTCTAGATTAACTGATGCAACAGGTGGAAAAATTTTTATAGAAGGCCAGGATTTATTACAATTAAACAACAAAGACCTCATTGATCTAAGAAGAAATAAAATGGGAATGGTTTTTCAAAGTTTTGCTTTGCTTCCACACAAAACTGTAGTTGAAAATATAGCTTTTCCACTTCAAATTAAAGGTGTCAAAACTGAAGATAGCATAAATAAAGCAATGGACATGGTTAAGTTGGTTGGACTTGATGGCAGAGAAAATTATTTTCCACGGGAGTTATCAGGAGGACAACAACAAAGAGTAGGAATTGCAAGATCATTAGCTGTAGAACCGGATATATGGTTTTTAGATGAACCTTTCTCTGCTTTAGATCCATTAATTAGAAAAGAAATGCAAGATGAGTTTTTAAGACTTCAGGAAAAATTACAAAAAACAATTATGTTTATTACTCATGATTTTGATGAGGCTTTGAAACTTGCTGATCGTATTGCAATTATGAAAGATGGTATAATTGAGCAATTAGATACTCCAGCTAATATTGTATTAAATCCAGCAACTGAATATGTAAGAAAGTTTACTGAGGAAGTACCTAGAGAAAAAGTTTTATTAATTGAAGATGTAATGGACAACACTAAAGATAATCTTGGCGATTTAAAAGTTTCAAAAGATGAAATTATAGAGAATGTAGCTGAAAAAATTCTTACTCAAGAAAAATCAGTAGCTGTGGTTGATGATAATAATAATATTATTGGTTCTATTAACCCAGCTAAAATAATCAACACAGTTTTTGGAGGAAGAAAAAATAATAATTAATTATGGAATTTTTCAAAAAATATCCAAAAACATTTCAATGGTTATTTTTATTAGTTATATTTTTTGCATTATGTTTTGCAATCGAAGTTCCTGAAACATATAAATTTATTAGAGGTCAAGCAGAATTTGTAAAAGATCCCAATCAAAGTAGCTACATATTTTTAGGTAAAGAAGTAAGATACTATGCTTTTGATGTTTTTTGGAGATTACCCCCATTACTTGGATGGTTACCTATTTGGATAAACGACTCATTATTTTTCTTAATGAATGAATGGATGCCAATTGAAGTTTGGAATGAAGATACTCAAGAATTTAAAAGTCGCCCTCTTGTCTTACAGATAAGTAGAAACATAACTGCATTTATGACTTTTTTAATACAGTTAATAAGAGAGATTTTATTGGGAGGTCTTGAAACTATAGTGGCCTTTAGTAGTTGGGATTGGATAGATAAGAATCCTTGGGCTGAACTACCAGGGTTACCGTGGACAATTGTTGCAGCAGGTGCAATTTTACTTTCTTATAAATTAAGTGGCAAAGGTTTAGCTTTGTTTGCAGGTCTAACGATGGTTTACATTTCTATATTTGGTCAATGGAAACCTTCAATGCAAACTCTATCATTTATACTAGTTGCAGCCCCTTTATCATTTATTTTTGGTTTAGGTTTAGGGATAGCAGCATTTAAAAGTAAACGTGTTGAAAAAGCATTATATCCAATATTGTTAGTGATGCAGACAATGCCTCAATATGCGGTTTTAGTTCCTGCGTTAGTTCTTTTTGGGGTAGGTGATCATGCTGCAGTAATAATAACAATGGTTGTTGCTGTGCCACCAATGATATTATTAACTATACTTGGTTTACGAGCTGTACCACCGGAAGTGATTGAAGCTGGTAGAATGAGTGGATGTAATAACTTTCAACTTATGTTTAAAGTATTAATTCCAACTGCAAGAAGAGATATCTTAATTGGAGTTAACCAAGTTATAATGGTTTGTTTTTCAATGGCAGTTATTTCAGCTTTTATTGGTGCAAAAGGTTTAGGATTTAATTTATTATTAGCATTAAATCAATTGAACATTGGGTTAGCACTTGAAGCAGGCTTGTGCATTAGTTTGATTGCAATATTATTAGATAAAATGTCTTTAGCTTGGGCAAATAAGCAAGAGGATTATTTTGGTAACCTTACATTCTTTCAAAGAAATAAAAATTTAATATTTTTTGCTACGACGGTAGTGATTGGATTATTACTCGCTTACATTGGAACCTTTTTGTTCAAAGGGACATTCAATTACTTATTTGAAATTCCACATAATAAAGGAATCTCAACAGCTGATTTTTGGAACAAAGGTGTTGATTGGATTTTTGAAACCTTTTTTGTATATATCAAGGCATTTAACACTTGGTTGATTCAAGAGGTACTTCAACCCATGAGGGCGCTGTATTTAAGAATGCCTGCAATAGCTACAATAGTTTTAGTTGTTGGTGCGGGATATTTAATTGGTGGAGTTCGTTCTGCCTTAGTTGTTTGTGCTTTAACTTTATTTATCGCTTTTAGTCCATGGTGGGATAGGGCTTTAGTAACTGCGTATATGGCAACTTTTGGTGTAATTGTGTCTTGTATAATAGGATTTACAGTTGGAACCTTATGTTTTCAGAATAAGCAATCTGCAAAATTTATGTTAGGTGTATGTGATATCTTTCAAACATTTCCATCTTTTGTATATTTAATACCTGTAATGATGTTATTTGGTATAACTGATACATCAGTATTAATTGCAGTTATAGTTTATGCAACCATACCTGCTACTAGGTATACAATTGAGGGACTTAGAAGTGTTCCGGCTGGACTGCATGATGCAGCAACTATGTCAGGTGTGAATAAATTTCAAAGATTGACTAAAATAGAATTTCCTTTGGCATTCCCACATATGATGCTTGGCTTAAACCAAACAATAGTATTTGCATTATTCATGGTAATTATTGGAGCATTCATTGGTACAGAGGATTTAGGTCAATATATTTTAAAAGCATTATCAGATAAAAAAGGTGCAGGTATTGGATTGACACTTGGTATATGCGTAGCCTTTATCGCTTTAATATTTGATAACTTAATCAGAGCTTACGTTCAAAAAAGAAAAAAACACCTAGGTATTGATTAATTCTAATCTATTTATCTAAAAAAGTTTTTAATGAATCATCCATAGCAGTTGCCCATGGTGTATGATGAATTGGAGCAACAGAACCTGTCACTGGTGAAGAAAAAGATTTGTTTCTATAAGTTAATATATCCTCAACTTTATGATGTTCCCATTCTTTAAAATGCTTTCTAATTAATTCAAAATCAATTTTTGGATAATTTGACATTTCATGAAGCTCTTTTGTATATTCAGTTTGAAAATCAATCATTTGATCTGGATTTTCTAATTTTTCCTCCATAGCAACCCATTTATTAATATCAGTCTCAATTTCTTTATCATTTGGAATTTTAATCTTATTCATTATTACATCCCTTGCGTACCAAGCCTGACAATCAAACATATTAAAAGTATGAAATTGATCTTGCATGCCAAGATATAAAAGTTTGTGATTATTCTGCCAAACAACTCCTTTGTATAGTTTTGGTGGGTATAATCTATTTCTAGTTTTTAATTGCAAACTCTCTTCTAAAAAAGGAAAATGATGAAGATAACCAGTGCATAAAATTACAACATCTGCCTCTTGTTCTGTACCATCTTTAAAAATTGCTTTTTTGCCTTCCAATTTATCAAGGTAATGGACTTCTTTCATTCCTTTTGGCCATTTAAATCCCATAGGATTATGTCTGTATCCTATTGTTACACTTTTGGCCCCGTACTTGTTGCATTGGAGTGCAACATCTTCTGCAGAATAACTACTTCCTAAAACAATTACATTTTTATTTCTAAATTCTTCAGCATCTCTAAAATCATGGGAATGCATAATTCTTCCAGGGAAAGAGTTCATTCCTTCATATTCTGGGATAAAAGGAACTGAAAAATGACCAGTTGATACAACCACATAGTCAAAAATATCTTTCAAAATTTTATCATTTACTTTGTCTTGATAACTAATTTCAAATTTATCATTTTTAAATATTGTCCCTACTACCCCAGTATTAAATTTGATTTTACTTTTCATTTTTCCCTTGTTTAATCTACCTATGATATAGTCATACAAAACTGCTCTAGGCGGGAATGAAGGAATGGGTTTTCCAAAGTGTTCATCAAACGAATAATCTGCAAATTCTAAACATTCTTTTGGTCCATTTGACCAAAGATACCTGTACATACTGTTGTGTATAGGGTCTCCATATTGGTCAGAACCAGTTCTCCAATTATAGTTCCATAATCCTCCCCAATCTTCTTGTTTTTCAAAACAAACTATTTCAGGAATTTTTTCACCATTTTTTTCAGCTAACTCAAATGCTCTGAGCATAGATAGTCCACATGGTCCAGCTCCTATAATTGCTACTTTAGTCATTAGTTACTTTATAAAAATAAAAATTATTTTACTAACAAATTACTCAAATTTAAAATAAAATATTACATTATAATTAAGATTATTTGAGATTACTTTCTCTCGTATGTGTTGTATTAACATGAAATTTTTAAGCTAAATATATATGAAAAAAATTTTGATAATTGGCGGTGGTGCAATGGGATCAGCCTTTACGATCCCGTGTTTAGAAAATAAAAATGATGTAACAATTACCGAACCTTACTCAAAAAGATTTATTAAAGACTTATCCTCAAGAAGAAAGTTTCATTCAGCATTAAAGATTAAACTTCCAAGAAAATTGAAATTTAGAAAATTTTCAAATGAATTATTAAAGGAAAAATTTGATCTTTTAGTAATTGCTTTAAGTTTACCAGGAATTGATTTTATTGGTAAAAAATTAAAAGATAAAAAGATAAAGACGCCTGTTTTAGTTCTCACCAAAGGATTAAAATATTTGTCCAAAAGCAAAAAAATTTTAACAATTTCAGAAAATCTTAGAAGAAATTCTGGTATTAAGAACGTATCAGTTTTAAAAGGTCCTTGTTTGGCAAAAGAATTAGCTAGAAAAAATCAAACCAGCGTTGTTATTGCAAATAAAAGTATTAATTTTGCTAAAAAAATTGGAAAAAGAATTTCAACAAATTATTATCTCACAGAATTCTCAAAAGATGTTATTGGGGTCGAGGTTTGTTCGGCTATAAAAAATATATATTCAATGATAATTGGTGCTGGCCAGAGCTTAAATGCTTCATCAAAT
This sequence comes from Pelagibacteraceae bacterium AG-404-P07, assembly GCA_003216235.1. Classification (GTDB taxonomy): domain Bacteria; phylum Pseudomonadota; class Alphaproteobacteria; order Pelagibacterales; family Pelagibacteraceae; genus Pelagibacter. The sequence goes on along the minus strand of QCJE01000002.1, from coordinate 79,573 downwards.
TTATTTCAGAAATCAATTTTAGAAATGAAATATTTAACAAAATATTTTAAAGGCAATGAAGAAACTACTTTAGGACTGGCTGGAGCAGGAGATCTTTATGTAAGTGCAGCTGGTGGAAGAAATAGCAAAATGGGAAGCTATCTTGGTATGGGATACACATTTAAAACTGCTAAAAAAAAATTTATGGCAAATGATACTGTAGAGGGAGAGCAATTAGCAAGAGAGATTGCACCTTTTATTCTTAGAAAAATAAATAAAAAGAAGATACCTTTGATGGTTAATTTAATAAAAACTATTAAGAGTAATAAAAAACTAAAAATTAAAGTTTAGAATAACCCTTCAATTTCACCTTTATCGTTAAGTTTTATAGAATCAGCTGCAGGAACTCTAGGCAAACCAGGCATAGTCATTATTTCACCGCAAACAACTACAATAAACTCTGCACCAGATGATAGTCTAACTTCCCTCACTGGCAATACATGACCAGTAGGTGCACCTTTTAAATTTGGATCTGTTGAAAAACTATATTGAGTTTTTGCTATACAAACTGGAAGTTTACCGTAACCTTTCTCCTCAAAATCTTTTAATTGTTGTCTTACTTTTGTATCAGCTACAACTTCACTTGCATGGTAAATCTCTTGTGCAATTTTCTCAATCTTTTTAAACAATGAAAGACTATCTTCGTATAAATATTTAAATGTATTTTTTTTATCTTCACATATTTCAACAACATTTTTCGCTAATTCTTTAGTACCTTCACTTCCATTTGACCAGTGAGTACATTTTGAGGCTTTAACTCCCTGAGTTTTACAAAAATCAAGCAAAGTTTTCATTTCTTCCTCTGTGTCGGTAATAAAATGATTTACTGCAATCGTAACTGGTAATCCAAATTTTCGCGTATTATTTATATGTCTTTCTAGATTAACCAAACCTTTCTTTAAAGCTTTTACGTTTTCGTTTTTTAATTCATCTTTTAATACACCACCATGCATTTTAAGAGCTCTTATGGTTGCAACAATAACAACACAATCAGGCTTCAATCCTGATTTTCTACATTTAATATTTAAAAATTTTTCTGCCCCAAGATCTGCGCCAAATCCAGCTTCTGTAACAACATAATCTGCTAATTTAAGTCCTGCCTTTGTAGCTATTACAGAATTACAACCGTGAGCAATATTGGCAAAAGGACCTCCATGAATAATCGCAGGATTATTTTCTAAAGTTTGAGTTACATTTGGTCTAATTGCTTCTTTAAGCAAAACTGTCATTGGACCTTGAGCATTTAAATCTTTAGCCTGTACAGGTTTTTTTTCTCTAGTATATCCAATTGTTATATTTGCAATCCTATTTTCTAAATCTTTTAGATCTGTTGCTAGACAGAAAATAGCCATTAATTCTGAGGCAACTGTAATATCAAAACTGTCTTGACGTGGATATCCATTTGCTACACCTCCTAGATCTACGATGATTGATCTTAAAGATCTATCATTCATGTCCATTACTCTTCTCCAAGAAACTCGTCTTACATCGATGTTTAGTTTATTACCCCAATAAATATGATTATCAATAAGAGCAGATAATAAATTATGAGCAGAAGTTATTGCATGAAAATCTCCAGTGAAATGTAAATTGATTTGTTCCATAGGAACAACTTGAGCATAACCTCCTCCAGCAGCACCACCTTTTAATCCAAATGATGGACCAAGACTGGGCTCTCTTAAACATACTATAGATTTTTTTCCGATTTTATTTAATCCATCATTAAGCCCTACAGATGTGGTAGTTTTTCCCTCTCCAGCAGGAGTTGGGGTTATTGCAGTAACTAAAACTAATTTTCCATCTTTTTTTTTTAAGGTTTTTAAATATTCTAAATTTATTTTGGCTATATGTCTGCCCATTGGGCTAAACGCTGAGCTTTCATCTGGTACATTTATCGTAGCCAATATATCTTTGATTGGCTGCATTTTTGCTTCTCTTGCTATTTGAATATCTGATTTTACATCGCTCATTTAAAATCTTTAAAATAATTAAAAAAATTGGTCGATTAGTATCTCTTTTTAGAGCCTTTGGAAATATCTAAAAATTATATATAAAAAAAATAGGGACTATTTATATTCATTATTATAAAATTTAATAATGCAAAAATACTCAATATTTAGTCTAGTTAAAAATGCTTTTTCCAATCACGAAAATTGGGATTTGGCTTGGAAAGACCCAACTCCAAAAAGTGAATATGATGTAGTTATTATTGGAGGCGGAGGTCATGGCTTAGCCACTGCTTATTATCTTGCAAAAGAACATAATATTACAAATGTTGCTATCATAGAAAAAGGATGGATCGGTGGTGGCAATGTTGGACGTAATACTACAATAATCAGGTCAAATTATATGTATGATGATAATGCATTATTCAGTGAATTTGGAATGGATCTATGGAGAAAGATGAGCCAAGATTTAAATTATAACGTTATGTTCTCACCTAGGGGAATTATTAATCTTGCACACTCTGATGCTCAAATGAATGTTTATGCAAGAAGAGGAAATTCAATGCGTTTAAATGGAATTGATGCAGAACTTTTAAACAGAGAACAAGTAAAAGAAATTATCCCCATGGCAGACTTTTCTGAAAATGTAAGATTTCCAATTTTTGGTGGACTCATGCAACCAAGCGCTGGTACAGCAAGACATGATGCGGTAGCTTGGGGTTACGCTCGTCAAGCAGACTCAATGGGTGTTGATATAATACAAAATTGTGAGGTAATTGGATTTGATATTTCAGGGGGAAAAATTCAGGGAGTAAGAACATCACGTGGAAACATTAAAGCAAAAAAAATTGGATTATGTGTTGCAGGAAGCACAAATATTTTAGCTGAAAAATTAAATATGACATTACCTATTGAAACTCATCTTTTACAAGCATGTGTTTCTGAACCAGTAAAACCAGTTTTGGATAAAGTAGTTACTTTTGGTGCTGGACATTTTTATATTAGTCAATCGGACAAAGGTGAAATGGTTATGGGTGGTGATTTAGATGGTTATAATAGTTATGCGCAAAGAGGAAACCTTCCAACACTTCAACATGTTTTAACAGAAGGGATTGCAATGATGCCTTTCTTGAGTAAATTAAAAATGCTTAGAACTTGGGGTGGAATAATGGACATGTCTATGGATGGTTCACCAATTATAGACAAAACTCATATTGAAGGATTATATTTAAATTGCGGTTGGTGTTATGGTGGTTTTAAAGCAACACCAGCGTCTGGTTGGACTTTTGCTCACACTATTGCTCAAGATAGAGTTCATGAATTAAATGCTGGATATAATTTAAATAGATTTAATACAGGTCACTTGTTAGATGAAAAGGGACTTGGCACAAAAACTTGGATTTCATAAATGCTTCATATCAAATGTCCACATTGTGGAATGAGATCTCAAAATGAATTTTCTTATGGTGGTGATGCCAGTGTTAAAAGACCCGAGTTAGGTAAAGAAACCTCAGATGAAGAGTGGAATAACTTTGTATATAATAGAAAAAGTCTAAGAGGAAAACATTGGGAGTTATGGCAACATTTATCGGGATGTAGACAATGGATAAAAGTTGAAAGAGATACAGCAACTCACGAAATTTTTAATACTTTAAAAGCTAATGAGGAAATTTCATAATGTCACAAAATTTTAGATTAGAAAATATTGGATTGATTAACAGAAATAAAAAACTCTCATTTAAATTTAATGGTAAAGATTATTTTGGATATGAAGGAGATACTTTAGCCTCAGCTTTAATTGCAAATGGTGTTCATTTAGTTGGAAGAAGCTTTAAATATCATAGACCTAGAGGTTTTTTTGGAGCAGGAGTAGACGAACCATATGCAATAGTTCAATTATACAGGAATGGTGAAACTGAACCGAACATAAAAGCTACAGAACAGGAGCTTTTTGAGGGATTAGAGGCAAAAAGTGTAAATTGTTGGCCTAGTGTAAATTTTGATGTGGGAGCAATAAATAATTTCTTAAAGATTTTTTTACCTGCTGGATTTTATTACAAAACTTTTATGTGGCCAAAAAGTTTTTGGTATAAAATTTATGAGCCATTTATTCGAAAAGCAGCAGGACTTGGAGTTGCATCTATAGAGCATGACAAAGAAAGATATGAACACAAGTATGAGTATTGTGATTTATTAATTGCAGGCTCAGGTCCGTCAGGTTTAGCAAGCGCTTATGCTGCTGCGAAGAATGGAGCAAGAGTAATTCTGGCTGAAGATAAATCTAGATTTGGCGGAACATTACTTACAAGTGAAGTAAATATTGGAAATAAATCGGGCAAAGAATGGGCTGAAGGAATTATCAGTGAACTGAAAGAAATGCCAAATGTAACTGTTAAAAATAGATCGCAGGTTTTTGGCTATTATGATCATAATATGTTGGTAATGTCAGAAAGAATTAGTGATCATTTACCAGAAACAAAAAAATTTCATCCAAAACAAAGACTATGGTACATCAGAGCTAAGGAAGTTCTAATTTCATCAGGTTCAATTGAAAGACCAATAGTTTTTGGCAATAATGATACCCCAGGTGTAATACTATCTTCTGCTGCAAAAGAATATTTAAAAGTTTATGGAGTGTTAGTTGGAAAAAATCCTTTAATATTCACTAACAATGACAGTGGATATGAAACAGCTATTGAATTTAAAAAAAATGGAGTTGAGACAATTATTTTAGACACAAGAAAAAATCCTCAATCAGAAATAATTGATGAAGCAAAAAATTTAGGAATTAATATCAAGTTTTCTTATGTGGTAGTGGCTGCACAAGGTTATAAAAAAGTAAGATCAGCAGATATTGCGAAAATTTCTGATAATAAAGAAGAACTTGGTGTAATAGAAAATATAAAATGTGATTGTATTTGTGTTTCTGGTTATTGGACACCTACTATTCACTTAGCGTCACAATCAGGAAATAAAACAAAGTTTAATGAAGATATTGATGCATTTGTTCCAGGAATTTCAAAACAAAATGAAAAAACATTGGGAGCTGCGAACGGGATTTACACTTTAAATGAGACTTTAAAAAGTTCATTTGAAACTGGTCATGAATTGGCAAAAAAAATTACTAATAATGATAATAAAATTTCTTTTCCAAATGTTGTTGAAAAAAAATCAACCGTCCATGATAAATTTTGGTGTGTGCCCCTTCCTAAGGGTAAAAATTATAAAAGATTTTTGGACTTTCAAAATGACGTCGCCGTTTCGGATATAGAAATAGCTTTAAAAGAAGGTTATAGATCAATCGAACATGTAAAAAGATATACCACCCTTGGTATGGCAACAGACCAAGGTAAAACAAGTAACCTTAATGGTTTGCAATTAGTATCAAAAATTGAAAATAAAGTAGTACCAAATGTTGGTCACACTACTTTTAGGCCTCCATATACGCCAGTTTCGATAGGTGCAATTGTTGGAAGAGAGATTGGAAAACACTCAAAGCCAACAAGAAAGTCTCCAATGCACTCGTGGCATGAAAAAAATAATGCAGTATTTGTCGATGCAGGAGTTTGGTTAAGACCTAGATATTATAAACAGGGAGATGAAAATTTATTTGAAGCATCAAAAAGAGAAGCAAAAAATGTGAGAGCAAACGTAGGAGTTTGTGATGTAACTACATTAGGTAAAATAGACATCAAAGGTCCAGATGCAGCAGAACTACTTAACAGAGTTTACACAAATGCATGGTTAAAGTTACCAATTGGAAAAGCAAGATACGGAGTCATGTTACGGGAAGATGGCATTGTTATGGACGACGGAACAACAACAAGAATTTCAGAAAATCATTATCATATGACAACTACGACTGCTCAAGCAGCTAATGTTCTCTCACATTTGGAATATTATTTGCAACTGGTATGGCCAGAGCTAAATGTTAACGTAGTTTCAACAACAGAGCAATGGGCTGGAGCCGCTATTGCTGGACCAAAATCAAGGGATTTATTGCAAAAACTATTTCCAAATTCCGATGTGTCTAAGGAAGGATTACCATTTATGGGCTACATGGAAGCAGATTTATTTGGAGTAAAAGCTAGAATTTTTAGAATTTCATTTTCAGGAGAACTTGCTTACGAAGTAAATGTTGAGTCTGATAATGGTAATTTTATGTGGGAAAAAATCATTGAAGCTGGTCAAGAATTTGAGATTCAACCATATGGAACAGAGGCACTATCAACTCTTAGAATAGAAATGGGTCACGTTGCAGGATCTGAACTTGATGGAAGAACAATACCTTATGATAATTCTCTTGAAGGATTATTAAGTAAAAAGAAAGATTTCATTGGAAAGCGATCTCTAATTAGAGAAGCATTTACAGCTGAAGATAGACAGAAAGTTGTTGGTGTTGTTCCATTAGATAAAAAAACAAGTATTCCAGAAGGATCACATTTAGTTAAAGATTCTAACGCGCCATTGCCAAATCCAAAATTAGGTTACATTTCAGCTTCATGTTGGAGCGTTGAACATAATAACCCATTTTCATTAGCCATATTGAAAGATGGAAAAAATATGATTGGTGAAAAATTATTTGTAATGTCTCCTCTTAAAAATAAGATAATTCCTGTTGAGATAGTTTCTTCACATTATGTTGATCCAAAAGGTGAAAGGGTAAGGTCATGAGTTCGATATCAGCTTTAGCAAATGTTCACACAACAGGTAAATTTGGTGATTATCAAAACAAAAATGATAATAATCTTTTAAAAATTTCAGAGATAAAAAATTTACTCATAGTCCAAATAGTTCAATATAAAAATTCTAATATTTCAATTGAGAGTATTGATATTGATAGTTTGAAATTAAAAGATAAACCATTAAGTGTAATCAGTAATAAAGATACAAGAATATTGTGGAATGGACCAAAAAATTGGCTTTTGGTTTCAACAAAAAAAGATTTACTAAAAAATATTTTAGAAAATTTTAAAGAAAAAGATTTTGCCGTAACTGATTTATCTCATTCAAAAGCTATAATTGAATTAGAAGGAAAAGAAGTTAAAGAAGTATTAAAGAAAGGGTGTCCTTTCAATTTTAATACTTTAGAAAAAAATAATTCAATAAATTCTATTTATAATGGTATAGCTCTAACAATAGATATGATTGATGAAAGTCCATATAAAGTAAGAATATTTGCTTTAAGAAGTTTTGGTGAGTCTTTGTATCACTCTATAACTGATGCGTCTTTAGAGTTTGGATTTGAATCCATATAATAATTCTTAATTTCTAGTAGCAATATAAACACCCAATGAGGTAACTAAAAAACCCAGAAGATCTAAATTTGTTAAATTTTCATTTAAAAAAAGCCAAGCCATAAAAGCAGACGTAGCTGGAATTAGAAAAAAAATAGAAACGGTTTTACTAGCTGAATTATTTTTTATTAAAAACATTAGTATTGTAAAAGCTCCAAACGATACTAAAAAAATTTGATGACTCATTGCGATAAAGAATGTTTTCGTAAATTCAATGTAAGGTTCAGTAAAAAGTATTACTATAATAACATGAAATAAACAGCCACCAATGGCCTGATAGAAATTACTCACTGATAAAGGTAAATTACTGCTTAATTTTTTTTGCCAAATTGTTGAAGTTGTAATAGCAATTAATGCGATTATCGTTGCTATTAATCCAAACAAAGGTATCTCATGTCCTACATCTAATCCTAAAACTATTGCTGCACCTATAAATCCGAGTAAAACACCAGTCCATTGTTTTATTGTCACTTTCTCACCAAGAATTGGTCCGCTTAATACATTTGTTAAAACAGGTTGCAGCGTTACTATTAAGGCAGCTATGCCTGTCGGCATACCTATTGAGATAGAATAAAATACTCCACCTAAATAAAGTCCATGAAAAAGAACTCCACTAAACACAGATTCAATTAAATTTTTTTGCTTAATAAGTATTGAGTGATTTGAATAAAGTGAAAATAAATAAAATCCAACTGCTACAAAAAAAAATCTAAATGCTAAAGCAGCAAATGGATCGCTATTATCTACGATCGGCTTAGTTGTTATAAAAGCCGATGACCATAGTAAAATAAAAATGAGTGGATATATCCTGATCATTTTAGGTTTTATAAATAAATTAAGCTTACATTTGATTCTCAAATTTAGTTAAATTTGTCTATGAAAATAAAGGCTTTGCATCAAAAAATTAATTCTACCTTGAGTTGTATTTTTAAATGCTTAAGATTCCTTCACATGATTCATAAAAAAATAATATTTGGATTATTGACAATAAGTTTCTTAGGTGGATGTACTTCACCAACTGCTATGCTAGGCCCAGCTTATACATTAAGTTCTACTGGGAATGTTTTTCAGGCAAGTTTGTCATATGGATCTAATGAAATGATAACTCATTATACTGGAAAAACACCACTTGAAAATGTTAAGGAAATAAGCACGAATAATAAAAATATTCATAAGCAAACTTTAGAAAGCGAAGATTTTTATATTTTAGTTAAAAATAAAATAAATAAAACTGGAGCTATTCTTAAAAAAGCTAATCAATAAGATCTAATAATATTAATTTATTTTGTTTAGTCTCTTTGCACCATAATTCATAACTTTCACACATTCTCCATAAATGATCAAAAGCTCTTTGAGAAATTTCTAAGGGAAAATGGCTCTTAGCATAATATAATTCAGGATATTGAATTAATTGTTTGATCATCATATCTTTTTGAACTTTAAGGAGTTTTAAAGTTTCTTCTGGAATCTTTCTTTTTGTTTTCTTATCAATATAATTATTTTTGGAAAGTTCCTTAAACCAATTATCATGAAATTTTCCACTACTAATTTCATTATAAGTTTTAGTACCAATGAAATTGTCAATAGCATTAATATTTGAGAAACCAATATTATTTTTTTTTATTTCTGAAACTTCAGAATATATAACTTCAGCAACAAATAAGACATATGGTCGTTCTTTAGATTGTTTCATTTAATTTTTGTATTTTTTCATTGCTGCATTAGCTAGAATTAAATTTGGATCTAAAAAAATTTTTGACGATTTTACAGTTTTAATTGATTTAAAAGCAAAAATAGCAATCGGGAGTTCTGTGCAGCCTAAAATGATTTTATTACATTTGTTTTTTATCAAATAATTTATTGCAGGCTGTATTATTTTAGCAGCTCTTTTAACTTTGCCCATTTTAACATCTCTGATTGCTTTATTCACACTTTGTTTTTGCAGTTTATTATTTGGAAAAAATAACTTAAAATTTCTATTAAAAATTTTATCATAAACTTTAGTTTTTAAAGTTCCTTCAGTTGCCAGCAATCCTATTTTTGAATTTTTCTTACAATTTCTTTTAGCGTGATTAAAAACTTCTTTTGGCATATTTATAATTGGAATCTTTATTTTTTTTTGAAGATCTTCAAACCAAAAATGAGCTGTATTACATGGAATTACAATAAATTTACATTTTGCCTTTTCTAATTTTTTACATCCATCAACCAAACTTTTTAAAACTTTCTCATATTTTTTTTTTGATGAAATATTTTCAAATCTATTTGAAAGTGCTCCTGTAGTTTTTCCAATTGACTCTGGTCTTCCAGGAATATTAGACTTGTTGTATAAAAAAAATAAAGGATAATCTTGATCAATTTTTCCTCTATATTGAATTGCTAATTTATTGCAGAAATCCAATCCTGCTTGTGTACCCATACCTCCCAATATTCCAATCATAAATTATTTTTCTTTTATTTGATTATTGTGTCCTCTCATAAAAGTTAAAATTAAACAACCTTTTTTTGTAAACGATGAATGACTACTATTAGGTTGATATGAAATAAAATCTCCTTTTTTAAAAACTGTACCATCTGAGTCTATCAACTCCCCCTCAAGGATTAAAAATTCTTCATACCCAGTATGCATGTGTGGTAGAGTTTTTGTTCCTGGCTCTAATTTTGATATATAACTTCCGTAATTAGTTTTTTCATTGAAACTAATTTTGTGCCAGGACCATCCTTTGATTGGTTCACCATACTTATCAAAAGGTTCAAACTTTAGTTTGTCTAATTTTGTAATTTTTCTTTTATCCATTAAATAAAAGAATAGTTTATTGGCTATAAAAAATAAAACATATCTTTGGATTATTTAATCTGTATAGCCAATAAATTTAAATGTGAAAATTATGCAGTTTGTAATTTAACTGCTGAAGGACCTTTAGGACCATCTTCAACATCGAAAGTCAAAGCCTGACCCTCATCTAAACCATTCATACCTGCTTCTCTCACTGCAGAGGCATGCACAAATACATCTTTTTCTTTATCTTCTCTTTCAATAAAACCATAACCTTTGGTTGGATTGAACCATTTTACTTTTCCTTTTAGACTCATATTTTTACTTTTTGTTATTATGTTAATTTATTACTTATAAATAAGTAATTTTTGCTTTGTTAAGATTTTTAACGGTTTTGTCAACAAAATTGATCTTTTTTTAGTATTTATTTTAATTATTATCTACAATTTTTGTCAAATAAAGAGAATTAATGTCTTTTTTATAGTGTGCAAAAGGTTCACAGGGCTCAAAATTACATTTGCTAAACAACCGTCGTGCAGGTTCAAAAAATTTTCCTGCACCAGTTTCAATACTAATTCTTTTAATTTTAAGTTTTTTTGCTTCATCAATTAGGTGTTTAATGACTCTAATTCCGTTACCTTTTTTTCTAAAATGATCATGAACTCTTATTGATTTAAACTCTCCATGCTCATCACTTAAAAATTTAAGAGCACCACAACCCATTAATTTATTATTTTCCCATAAGCTCCAAAACTTAATAGATGGATCTTTTAACCCAGGAATATCTAAAACATGAGCGCTACCCTCGGGTGAAGCAGCCCTAAGTTCAATAAAATGTTTGGCTAGAAGTTCATTAACTTCTGGATGATCAAAATTTCCCTCTACAGACTCGAGCATAGATTTATAATAAAGTTGTTATATGGCCCATTTTTCTTTTTTCTTTAATCTCTTTTTTTAAATAATCAAAGAAAAATTCATTTTTATTTAATTTTATATTTTGTCTATATAGTTCTATTTGATTTCCTATTAAGTTAACCATTTTAGCATTCGCAATTTTTTTTAATGAAATCTTATCTAGAGAACAAACTGCTCTCACATGATTTTCAAATTGGCTAATATTATATGCATTAATTGTAAGATGTCCTGAGTTATGAACTCTTGGCGCAATTTCATTAACATATAAATTTTCATTTCTATCAATAAAAAATTCTACACATAAAGTTCCTATATAATTTAATTCTTCGGCAATATTAATTGCCCATTCTTTTGATTCATCAAAAATAGTTTTACTTATTTCAGCTGGTATTTTTGAATATTTTAATATTTGATCCTCATGAATATTTTCTATAGGTTCATAAATTTCATAACTATTACTACTAAATCTTGTTATGATTACTGAGATTTCTTTTTTAAGTTTTACGAGTTTTTCAAGTATATATTGTCTAGAAAAATCAATATTTAATATCTCTATATCTTCGATTTTATTTATTAGATATTGGCCTTTACCATCATAACCCATTGTTGTAGTTTTTAGAATTCCTGGAAGAAAATCTTTTGAAGTTTCAATGTCAGACTTTTTTTCAACAAATTTATATTGTGTTGTTCGAATGTTTAACTTGTTTATAAAATCTTTTTCTGCAAGTCTATGTTGTATAAGTCTATTTATTGAAGGTTTTGGTAATACAGATTTTTTTTTATTTATTTCATTAAGAGTTTCATAAGGAATATTTTCAAATTCATAAGTAATGATATTCGTTTTATCAACAAACTCCAGAATTTTTTCTTTATCATCATATTTGCCAAATATAAATTCATCACAAAAATTTTTTGCAGGTGCATCAATGTCGTCACAAAAAATTATTGTTTTTATATTTAGCTTTTTAGCAGCAATTGAAAGCATACTTCCTAGCTGACCACCTCCAATAATACCTAAAATTATTTTAGACATTTTTATTTAGGTTTTTTCTTTACAGATTTTGTTTGAGAGCGTCGCCAATTTTCAAGTTTTTTTCTTACAGTAAAATTACTATTTGCAACAATAGAAGCAGCTAATAACGCAGCATTTATTGCCCCATCTTCTCCAATCGCCAATGTTCCAACTGGTATACCTTTTGGCATTTGAGCTATAGATAATAAACTGTCCAGCCCTTTAAGCTTTTTACTTTCAATTGGAACACCTAAAACTGGAATGGTTGTTAAAGCTGAAATCATACCTGGAAGATGTGCCGACCCACCGGCACCAGCAATTATTACTCCAAATTTCTTTTTCTTAGCTGATTGTGCAAAATCATACATTCGTTTAGGAGTTCTGTGAGCTGAAACTATTTTTGTTTCATAATTTATACCAATGTTTTTGAAGATTTTTTCAGCTAATTTCATGGTTTTGTAGTCTGATTGACTACCCATCACGATTGCAACTTTGAGAGCATTATTCTTTTTCATTACTTATAAGGTTTAAACTTTATTTCAAAATTAGATTAAAATTTCAATAAAATAAATAGAATTTAAAAAAACATATTGATATGGTTGAAAATAATTTAGTAAAATGAAATTTAAAATTGATAACCTTCAATATTGTAATTGGACTAGAGAAGTATTTGAAATAAATAGAGCGGCAGGTCTTGATGCTGTTCATGTTACGATAGTTTATCATGAAGATTTTGATGAATTACTTGAGCAAATAAAAAAATGGAACAAATTATTTGAAGATAATTCAGATTTGATATTTTTAGGAAAAAATTTTAAAGATATAGAAAAAGCAAATAAAGATAAAAAAACTTCTATTTTCTTTGGTTTTCAAAATTGTTCACCAATTGAGGATGATATCAAATTAGTTGAGAAAGTTCATGAACTTGGCTGCCGATTTATGCAATTAACTTATAATAATCAATCCTTATTGGCCTCAGGTTGTTATGAAAAAGTAGATAGTGGTGTTACAAATTTTGGAAAAGAAGTGATTAAAGAAATGAATAGAGTTGGTATTGTTATTGATATGTCACACTCTGCAGAAAAAAGTACTTTTGATGCAATAGAATTAAGTGAAAAACCAATTGCTATAACTCATGCTAATCCATCATTTTGGCACGCAGCTAAAAGAAATAAATCTTCAGAGTTATTGAAAACATTAAATGACAGTGGAGGCATTCTAGGATTATCACTTTATCCTCATCATTTAAAAGATAATACAAATTGTACCCTTGAAAGTTTTTGTGAAATGGTTGCTAGAACAGCAGAGATAATGAATGTAAATAATATTGGGATTGGATCTGATCTTTGCTTAAATCAACCAGATGAAATTGTTGAATGGATGAGAAATGGCACATGGTCAAAGAGTCAGAATTATGGAGAAGGTACAAAAAATAAACCAGGTTTTCCTTCACAACCAGAATGGTTTAAAGATGCTCGAGGATTTGAGAATATCGAAAATGGACTAAAAAAGATAGGATTTTCAGATACTGAGACTAATGGGATACTTGGTAATAATTGGTATAATTTTTATAAAACAATTTAAACATGAATGTACAACTTAGAGATCCCAAAGTTATAATGAAACTTTCTAGACTTGGTTCATTTCATCAATCTAGATTATCTTTTTTAAGAAGCTTTCTTAATGAATTTAAAGATTGGGATTATAAAAGAGATTTGTTTAATTTAGATAAAAAAGGTTATGGAACTGCAGTTTATTCTTTTAAAAAAAACAATAGAGTTTATTCATTGGTTTGTTTTGCAAATAAAATAAATGATGATGAAAGATCTGACAGGGTTATAGCTACAAAATGGGACGCAGCATTCACTCTTCATGATGGGATACCTCTTAAAAAGGATATTGAAAGGTTAAAAAATGAAGTTCCAAAACAAGAAGTTGGCAGATTATCTTATAAAGAGCTTACTTTATCTAGAGCCAATAAATCCGTAAGGGTTTTCAACCACGTAGTTGAAAGTTTGAGTAATGGAAATCAGCCAGATTTAGATTTATTGGAAAAAGTTGGATATCTATATAGAACAACAGCAGTATATGGTTCAGGTAAATTTGGATTGGCAGATCGTTTTAGAATAAAAAATAGAGAAGAAATCAATGGACCTTTTAGATTGGAAATGATGTTGGTTTACTTAGTTAGGCAATTTACTTTCGATCAAGTAAATCATGTAGCAAAAAATAGAAACCCTAAATCAGCAATTGAGTTAGATCCAAAAATTTGTAAAAATCTTGGAATAGGCAATTCAACAGGTTTAGGAATGGCACCATTTATTGTAAATCATCCTACTTTACTTAATAATTGGATATTTTGTAGAGAAACAGCTTTAAAAAAGATTAGAGAATTAAAAAAAGTTAATTTTAAAGATAGCAATTTATTTAAAGAGTGTTTAAGAAATTCAATAAGTAATATTACTAGCTGGAATACAGAAAGCGAATATCAGCTTAAAAAAATCAAACTTTTACTAAAAGATGTTAGAAAGTCGATAAATTTTATTGAGAATGAATTCAATTTTCAAAAGGATTATCCTTTTAATGAATTATATACATGGCTAGAAGAAGAGACCTGTGAAGAGTGTATTGAGTATATTGTCTCAATTATGATGGAACCATTTGGTGAAATTGTTGAACCACTTATTACACAAATGAGTTCAGATGAGGAAAAATATTTTAATATTCCAACTGATAGAACTGTAGGAGACTTAAGAAATATTTTAGAAAAAAAATATTCAAATATATTAACTATAAATTTTAATGAAAAAGAAAATTATAAAAAGTTTTGGTTTATTTCAAGGAATAAAGAAGAGCCTAGATTAGCTGATCGTTTTGAGGAAGAGGGTTCAAATTTAGAACAACCACTAGCAATAGCAAGAGATATTAAAAAACTATACAATAAGATATCATTATCAAAAAAAACTTTAAAACTTAGTAAGTTTTTAGTTGATAATTCAGAATTAAGGCATGTTGTTCGAAGAGCATTTATAAATGAAAAATTTCCTTATTCAGAAATCCAGGATAACACAATAAGTGAAAATATAATTCCTATTGATATGTTAAGATTAAAATTATCTTTTTTTGGTGCATTAAAGTTTGATCCGAGATCAGATAAATGGCTTCGTATCTGCATGTTTCAAGGCGCACCACTTCCAAATGAATTAAAAGATTTTGATGAACAATGGGTTTATAAATCTCATAATTAATTTATGAAATCTTTAAGCGAAATTGAAACTACTTCTAAAAGAGCTAGTCGAGCGGCAGGGTTTTCCTGGGGTGTTGCAGAAGAAGTAGCAAAAGGAATAAGATTATTAGAATTATTTGGTCTTCCAGGTATTAAAAATTTAAATCAATATTATAAACATATTAACAAAAAGGATTTTGAAAATTTATCAAATTTTAAAAAAAATAATAAGCAGAATAATTTAGATTTATGTCCTATAAATTTGGGTGTGAATTTCTTAGATCAAATTACAACACTTGAGCCATTAAAAAAGATTACCTTTAAAAAAATTGCTTATCCAATGCTATTCTTACCCTTTTTAAGCAGGGGTTCAGAAGTGATTGGAAAAAAAATATTATTTACATTTGAAAAAAAAAATTTTTTATTTAATTTTAATGTTAACATCTTATCAAATTTTTCTAAAAAAGAATTCCCATCAACTGCAAAAAAAGGTGAAGTAATTTTTTTAGAAAATAAAGATTCTTTTACAGAAAAAGATTGGAAGGATCTATATAGATTATCTGAAAATACTTTTGTAGATGAAACTGAAAGTTTAAAACATGGAGCTGCTGGTGCAGGATTAACAGATAATGATTGACGAAAAATTAATAAAAGAAAAAGATTTAGAAGATTTTAATAATATTTGCGATGAATGTAACCAAGAACATGAAAGTGTTTCTCAAAACCTTATACTAACAGGTTTTAAAATTTGCAAATCATGTAGAATATCTAAAACTATATTTCCAATTTAAATATGATTGATCGGCAAAGCATCCATTCTACTCATTACAAAAGAAATAGATAAAAAAGCTATTATTAAAAATGATAAAAATACAATTCCAAATGATTTAAAATTAGATTTAAGATTTAAAATTTGTTTTGTTGATATTATTAGGGCTGCAAATATCCAAAATTGAGTTAAGAAAATAATTGGGATCATTAAATCAGGAGTTACAGCAAAGAATCTTAATATACCTGGAGCATGCGCAAATCCAACTGCAGTTAATACTTTTTTAAAAGAAACTTTTGTTTGTTTGTCAGGAAAAAGTTTAGCCCCTATTACAAAAATAAATATTGCCCAAACAAACCAGGTAAGGATTGCTGTTAATCCCGACATAGCTATAGCAGTTTTGACGATTGTGTTTGCTGCAACTGCGCCTGCCATTCCATCTAAAATCATTATTAAGCCAGCAAAATATATTGAAGCTTCACCAAAATTTCTGTTATCACTATATAGAGACCTATCTAATTTTATAGATTTAAAAAGGATATTAAGAAATTCACCAAACATTTATTTTTTTTTATTTATCTGCTCTTTGTAAGAAACAACTAATGGAAAGATTATTAATGCAATAATAATAATAAAGCAAATTGCAATTAAAAAGACTTTAGACATTTAAATTGAAAAGGGAGGGGTTTTAAAACCCCTCCTAAAAAATTTAACCTTTTACAACTTCTCTTGTATTTGCGTTAAAAGATTCTTTGAAAGGAATATCCACTATAACAGCATCTACAGGTTTACCTGGAGTTTCTGAGTATTTTTCAGGTAAATGAACTTTATATTTTGTTCCAACTTTTCCTTTAGGAAATCCATTTGCATTTAAAGTTCCATCAAAAGGTACATATCCCATTGCAATATTTGTTTTTTTCTCTGGGTGATACCAAGGAGAAGTTATAAAACCTATTGGATCACCACCATTTTCACTTGAAATTAACCAAAAATCTGGTGCATAATCCTCAATTGGTTTTCCTCCAAGTTCAAAACCAACTAATTGTAATTTGTATGGTTTTTTACCATCTTTAAGTTCTTTACCCATTTTTTCTAATGCAGCTTTACCAACATAATCAGCTTTTTTATTCCATTCTCCTTTTCCAGATAAAGAAACTTGATAACCTAAATTACATTGAAAAGGATTATGTTGTTGATCCATGTCTTGACCCCAAGAAAGAATTCCAGCTTGAATTCTTCTATGGTGTGCTGGTGCAATAACCATAAGTTTATGTTTTTTTCCAGCTTCAAGAACTGCATTCCACATATCTTCTGCATACAGTGTAGCATCTCTTAAATAAATTTCATATCCAGCTTCACCAGAGAAACCTGATTGTGAAATTACACAACTTCTTCCCCCAACCTTAACTTCTGCTAGACCATAAAAAGGCATGTTATCAAAATCAACTTGATTTCCACATAAATCTTTCATTAATGCTTTAGATTTTGGACCTTGGATTTGTACAGGACAAGCATCTATTTCTTCCACTGTACAATTAAATCTTCCATCAGCATTAACACCTTGAAGGTACATTCCAATGTCTGAATCTGATAAAGAAAACCAAAATTCATCTTTTGAAATTCTTAAGAGAATTGGATCATTTAAAACTCCACCATAAGCATTACATAAAATTACGTATCTGGCTCTCATGGGAGAAATTTTGGTAGCATCCCTAGTAATAACATAGTCTGTAAATTTTTCTGCATCTGGACCTTTAACTCTTATTTGTCTTTCAACAGCAACGTTCCACATTGTAACGTGATTTACAATTGCATCATATTCAACCATTGCTCCACCATCTTCTGGTTTTACATATCCTCTTGGATGATAAATTCGATTGTAAACAGTTGCTCTCCAGCAACCTGCTTGCATTGATAAATGCCAATAAGGTGATTTTCTAACCCTTGTTGAAATTAACATCTCAACTTTTGTTGGCCCACTTTGTCTTAAATTGTATGGTACTTGTCGATCTGACTGATCAACTGAAGTAACATGTTTTAGTTTAGTATAGTCAAATTCTTTAGACATAACCATTCTCCTTCAACCACTTGTTAGTTTCCTTCAAGCCGCCGAATGTATAAATGTGAAAAAAATCTGTATGCGATTTAACTTTCCCAATTAGTTCATTAGGGTCTTTAGGTTTCAATAAATCTAACGCCTTAGTAAAATTAGATTTAAGAAAGTTAATAGAATTTTTCGCCCCAACTATATTAGCAAATTTTATTAAGCTAGATATTTTTAATGGCCCAGTAATTCCTACATGCACTGGTACGCTTTGTTTAGATATAAAGTCTATAATAGGCTGAGGGTCAAGTAACCATTGAGTTACAATATAATCAGCATAAGGCTTTTTATTTATCATAGCTTTTTCTAAATTTGATTCGGATATATCAGGACTCCCCTCTGGGTGTCCAGCAATTCCTATTGTCATCTTCTCAAAATAACCAGTCTCCAATAGTTGGAATGAGCTATCAAATTTACCTAACGGTTCTCGACCACCGCCAATAACAAGAATTTGTTTTACACCTCCATCTTTACATCTAGAAACATAATCTTTTAGCTCTATTTCATCTTTCATTGATCTCGCCGGAAAATGAGGAACTGGATTAAATCCTTTTTTAACCAACTCAACCGCTTGTTGAGCAGTTTCCTTATAATCTCCACCAGGCAACATAGTAATATAAACATCATTTACAGGGGGCACTGTTGATAAATCAGTTTGAGGACCTATTTCTAAAGAAAATTTCATAACCCGATCATTATATTTTTTAAAAAAGCTGTCAAAGAAATTCATTTAAAAGCATGGCGAAATTTGTTGCCAAAAAATATGCTCATGATAATTTTTTTTGTGGATCAAAATCTCAAAAAAAAACCTCTCTCAGAAATACTAGATATTAAGAAACTAAATAATGTTGATAAACCAATAGAAGTAGCTAATGGCCTACCAAATGAGTGTTACATAAATAATGATTATTTAGCGTATGAAAAAGAGAAGATTTTTTTCAATAAATGGACAGTCATTGGTGTAGCAAGCTCTGTACCAAATATTGGAGATGCCAGACCACACAATCTGCTGGGGGTACCACTTATTATATTAAGAGATAAAGAAAAGAAGATTCGAGTATTCCACAATGTTTGTAGCCATAGAGGTTATAAACTTTTAGATAAATCATGTGCCTTAAAAAATGTAATTAGATGTCCTTATCACTCCTGGTCTTATGATTTTAACGGAAAACTTTTAGCTACTCCACATATTGGCGGGCTAAACAATCATCAATCAGAGAAATTTGATAAAGCAAAAAATAATTTAAAGGAAGTTAAAACTATAGTTTGGATGGATATAATTTTTGTTAATATCAATTCAAATGAAATTGAATTTGATGAATATATTAAACCCTTGGAAAATAGATGGTTAAAATTTATAAATAAAGAAGATTACAAATCTTTAGTTTATTCAAATGATTATGGTTATTTTAATTTAGAAGTAAAGTGTAATTGGAAATTTGCAATTGAAAATTATTGTGAGAGTTATCATTTACCAACAATTCATCCAGAATTAAATAAAGTTTCGAATATAGACGATCATTATCATATACAAGGACTACCTAATAGATTTGCTGGTCAAGGAAGCAGGAAATATGAACAACCTGTCAAAGGAAATAAAAAATTTAATACTTTCCCTAATTGGGACAAAGGTATGTTGAAACATTCAGAGTATATTGCTCTATTTCCAAATGTAATGATAGGTTTACATTTAGATCACTTTTATGTTTTTTGGTTAGAACCTTTGGCAATGAATAAAACAAAAGAACATATGCAAATATATTATGTTGGAAATGAAAGTGCTCAAGGAGAAGAGTTAAAAGAATTAAGAAAAGAAAATTCAAGATTTTGGAAAGATGTTATGTTAGAAGACATAAATGCAATTGAAGGGATGCAAGATGGAAGAAACTCACCAGTTTACAATGGTGGAAACTTTTCACCTATTATGGATCAACCTACTCATCAGTTTCATAAATGGGTAGCAAATAATTTAATATGAAGATTATTTTAGTTATGGGATTACCTGGATCTGGCAAAACAACTTTAGCAAATGAGTTAGCTCCAATGTTAAAAGCAAAAAGATTGAATGCAGATGAGGTTCGAAAAGAAGCTAATGATTGGGATTTTTCTGAAGAAGGAAGAAAAAGACAATCAAAAAGAATGGCTGAGTTTGCTGTTAAGATGAAACAAGATGGAAGTTATGTTGTAGCAGACTTTATTTGTCCTACACCTGAAGCAAGAAGTTTATTCCCAGCAGATTATATAATTTGGATGGACACGATAAAAGAAGGAAGATTTGATGATACTAATAAAATGTTTGTTAAACCAGATAAGTATGACTTTCATGTTACTACTCAAGATGCTAAAAACTGGGCACCAAAAATATTAAAGGAGATAAAATAATGACTTACAAGTGGGATAATAAAAAACCAACTGCACAAATGTTGGGAAGATGGCAACCGTTTCACGATGGTCATTATACTTTATTTAAAGAAATTATAAAAAAAACGGGCCAGGTTTGCATTCAAATTAGAGACGTTCAGGGAGTTGATGACAATCCATTTGATTTTGAGACAGTAAAAAAAAATATCGAAGATAGATTGAACCCAGAGTTTGAGGGACATTTCAAGATTATGATGGTGCCAAATATTACTAATATTTGTTATGGTAGAGGTGTGGGTTATAAAATTGAAGAAATTGAACTTTCTAAAGAAATTCAAGAAATTTCAGCAACTAAAATAAGAGCCAAAATGAGAAAAGAAGGGAAACTTAAATAAAATTTTTAATGAATGTAAAAGTTAAAAATTTGTCTGGCGGAATATCTATAGTCACCATTAATGAGCCTAAAACATATAACTCATTATCATTTAAAAATTTGAATGATTTGATTAAAGTTTTTTTAAAACTTGATAAAGATAAAAAAACAAAAGTAATTATTCTTGAGGGAGCAGGTAAGGGTTTTAGTGCCGGACATAATTTGAAAGAGGTAAAGAACTTAAAAATTAGAAATAAATATCAAAAGTTATTTAATCTTTGCTCAAAATTAATGCTACAAATTGTGGAAGGAAAAAAACCAGTTATAGCTAAAGTTCATGGAGCTGCATATGCAGCTGGGTGTCAATTAGTTGCAAGTTGCGACTTAGCTTATAGTTCAAATAATGCTTTGTTTGCAACACCAGGTGTAAATATTGGATTATTTTGTAGCACTCCAATGGTCGCTGTAAGCAGAAAAATAAATAGAAAACCAATGATGAGAATGCTGTTAACCGGAGAACCTATTAAAGCATCTTATGCAAAAGAAATTGGATTAATTAATGATTATTTTTCAAAATCTAAATTAAATACTGAGGTTCTTAAAGTAGCTAAAAAAATAGCGTCAAAATCAAATCTTACAATTAAAATTGGTAAACAAGCTTTTTATAAACAATTAGAGATGCCATTGAGAAAAGCATATGTTTACACTAGCAAGATGATGACTCTTAATATGATGGCAATGGATGCAAAAGAGGGGATTTCTGCTTTTTTAGAAAAAAGAAAACCAAAATGGAAAAATAGATGAAAATAAAAAATATTATAACTATTATTTTAATAATTTTGGGACTTTATTTAATTTTTACTTTTAGGGAACATAATTTTAAAAGAGCTATAGATGCCTGTGTTGCTGGGAGTCAAAAATTAGATAAACCAATGACCACAGAAGAAGCTAAAATATTCTGCAAAAAAGAGATTATGAAAAATTAATGAATGATATAAAAGAAATTCTTTCAAAATATAAAAAAATTGCAATGATTGGAGTTAGCAATGACCCAACAAAAGCTTCGACTATTGTAATGAAATATATGCAAAAATATGGATTTAAAGTTTTTCCTGTAAACCCAAAAGCTAAAGGTCAAAAAATTTTAGGAGAGGAAGTTTTTGAAAAAATAACTGATATTAAAGACACAGTTGATATCGTGGATGTTTTTAGACCTTCAAAAGAAGTATTGGATATTGCAAAAGATACAGTCAGTATCAAAGCTAAAGTTTTATGGTTACAGTTGGGTATTAAAAGTGAAGAGGCAAAAAAAATTGTTGAAGAAAATAAGATTGAATATGTTGAAGATAAATGTACTAAAATGGAATATCAAAAACATTTTTTAAAAGTACGGCAAGCATTTCCAGTTTTACAAAGTTAATATGAAAAAAATTTTTCTAATATACGGTCATTATGATGACAAATCATTTAATGCAGCTATTAGAGATACCTTTATTGAAACCGCTAAAGATAAAGGCCACTCTGTTGATACAATTGATCTTTACAAGGAAAAGTTTGATCCAGTCTTTGCTGGTGAAGAACCAGACAAAATAGTTTTGGATCATAGAAAAAGAATTGATGCTTGTGATACAATTGTTTTAATTGCTCCAATATGGAATTTTAGGATGCCTGCAATAGTTGAAGGTTGGATAGATAAAGTTTTAGCTCCACCATGGGCATTTAGATTTAAACAATTATGGGGCAACTATGGATATCCAATTGGAAATCTTAGAGATAAAAAAGCAATTATCTTTTGTACCTATGGCTCTCCAAGGTTAGCAATTACTACATTCTTTTTAAATTTACCAATTAGAAGATTAAAAAGAGGAGTTTTCCATATGTGCGGCATTTATAATATTAATTACAGAAGATATTTTGCTGTACCATTTGTAAGTGATGAAAAAAGAAAATTGTTTCTCAAAGATGTTAAAAAAACTGCTCTTAACGTTTAGTGTAATTTTTTTTTATTTTATTTCTACCCATATATTAAAGGCCGATCTGATTGAACCAAGTAATTTGATTAAACCTAAAGAGGTAGTTCAAATTCAGCTTACTGGATTAATGAATAATGATGACCAGTTTAAAGATAGAGGGATTGAACAGACATGGACTTTTGCGCATCCAGACAATAAAAAAAATACAGGTCCATTACCAAATTTTAAGATGATGATTAAAGGAAGATCTTATCAAATGCTTTTAAATCATTTAAGCCATACAATTACTGAGGTGGGAAGCAGTGATAAATGGGCCCAATTTGAGGTGATAATTTTAGATAGTAAAAAAATTTATCATAAATTTAACTGGCAAGTAGAAAAATATACAAGAGAAGGGCCTTTAAAAGATTGCTGGCTGACTACGATGGTTTCGAGCCCCATTGCTTTAGGAAGTTCGATTTGATTGTCCACAATACAATTTTGTTTCGAAATGAATAAAAATTTAGTAGGAATCGCCTAATGAAATCTAAAACAAAAGTTGTTGTTGTTGGTGGTGGGGTTGTAGGAGTAAGTGCTCTTTACCACTTAGCAAAAAAAGGTTGGTCTGATGTAGTTCTTGTTGAAAGAAAAGAATTAACCTCTGGTTCAACTTGGCATGCTGCCGGATTATTACCATTGTTTAATATGAGTTACTCTGTAGGACAACTTCACAAGTATGCAGTAGACCTTTATAAAAAATTAGAAGAAGAAACTGGAAAGAATGTAGGATTTAGTATTGTATCAAATATTCGTTTAGCAAGCACTAAAGATAGAATGGATGAATATCATCAATACGCTGGTGTAGCTAAAACAATCGGTGTTGATGTGAAATTTTTAACACCCCAACAAGTAAAAGAAATTTGGCCTTTATGTCATACAGATGATTTAGTTGGAGCTATTCAACACCCAGAAGATGGATACATTCAACCTGCTGATTTAACTCAAGCTCTTGCAACAGGCGCAAGAAATATGGGAGCAGAGATTTATAGAAACACAACTGTCTTAGCAATGAAACAAACTAAAGATGGCTGGATTGTTGAAACAGACAAAGGTACAATTGAATGTGAACATATAATCTCTTGTTCAGGTAATTTCGCACGCCAAACTGGTGAAATGGTTGGATTAGACATTCCAGTTATACCTGTCGAACATCAATACATTGTAACAGAGCCACATCCTGAAATTCAAAAAAGAAAAAAAGACGGACTTCCAGAAATGGGAGTTTTGAGAGATAGTGATAGCAGATGGTATATGCGAGAAGAGGCTGGTGGATTAATTTTGGGACCTTATGAAGATGGAGCTCCGGCTTGTTATGTTGAAGGACCATCAAAAAATTCTGAATATGAATTATTCCAAGAAGATTTAGATAGACTCGCACCACACATAGAAGGTGCTATACATCGTGTTCCTGCTTTTGGAGAAGTAGGTGTAAAAAAAGTTTATAACGGAGCAATCTGTTATACACCAGATGGCAATCCTATAGTTGGTCCTGCTTGGGGATTAAAAAATTTTTGGATTAATGAAGGACATAGTTTTGGAATAACTGCAGCTGGAGGTGCAGGTTGGCAATTAGCTGAGTGGATTGTAGATGGTGAACCAACAATTGATATGCTTGGTGTTGAACCTAGACGTTATGGAAATTATGCAACTAAATCTTATTTAAAAGCTAAAAATGAAGAAGCTTACAGCCATGTTTTTATTGTTCATTATCCAGATGAAGAAAGACCAGCCGCGAGGCCTTTAAGAACTTCACCTTGTTATGAAAGAATGAAAAATTTAGGAGCAGTATTTGGACAAAAATTTGGATGGGAAAGACCCAACTTTTTTGCAACTGATGGCATGGAGCAAAAAGATGATTGGTCTTTTAGAAGATCAAAATGGTTTGATGCAATTAAAAAAGAATGTCAAAACGTTAAGGAAAATGTTGGCTTATTAGATATGACAGCATTTGCAAAATGCAGAATTAAAGGTCCAAAAGCTGAGGAATTTTTGGATTATTTGGTAGCAAATAAACTTCCTAAAAAAATTGGTAGAATAAATTTATGTCATGCTCTTAATACTAAAGGGGGTGTGCACTCAGAATTTACAATAATGAAAGAAGCTGAAAATAGTTATTATCTTGTGTCTGCAGGAGCAAATTTAAGATTAGATCATGATTGGATTCAAAAATGGATGCCAACTGATGGATCGGTTATATTTGAGGATCTTACAAACAGTAATGGTGTATTAGTTGTGGCAGGTCCTAAATCTAGACAACTGATGCAAAAAGTTTCAACAGATGATTTTTCAAACGAAAATTTTAAATGGCTCACAGCTAAAAATGTTAATGTTGGATATGCTCCTGTAAATGCTATGAGAGTTAATTTTGTTGGAGAACTTGGGTGGGAGTTACATCATCCAATTGAATATCAAAATCATATTTTTGATAAATTAATGGAAGCTGGCAAAGAATTAGGGATCAAACCTTTTGGTATTAGAGCAATGAATAGTTTAAGAGTAGAAAAATCTTATAAACTTGTAGGTACTGAATTATCTATTGAATATTCGCCCTACGAGTCAGGCTTAGATAGATTTATTCATCCTAACAAAGGTAACTTTATTGGTTTAGAAGCTTTAAATAAATGGAGAGAAAAAGGTTTTGATAATAAATTAGTAACATTAGAAGTTCATAATACGACTGACTCTGATGTATTAGGTAATAATCCTATTTACAAAGACAATAAGGTAATTGGAAGAGCAACTGGTGGTGAGTATGGATTTAGATTGGATAAATCTATAGCACTAGCAATGGTTAAACCAGAATTAGCAAATGTGGGAGAAAAACTTACAGTTGATATATTAGGAAAAATGTATGAGGCTACAATTTTAGAGGAAAGTCCATACGATGTTGAAAATAAATTATTGAGAGCTTAATGAAAATTTTAGTCGCAGTTAAAAGAGTTATTGATTATAACGTACAGGTAAGAGTTAAAGAGGACAATACTGGTGTTGTCACTGACAATGTTAAGATGTCAACTAATCCACCTGATGATAATGCAATAGAAGAAGCTGTTAAAATAAAAGAAGCTGGAAAAGCTACAGAAGTAATAGCTGTTAGTGTTGGTGAAGAAAAAGCACAAGAGACCGTTCGTAAAGCATTGGCGGTTGGGGCTGATAGAGGTATTCTTATAAAAGCAGATGGGATTTTAGAACCATTAGCTGTTTCTAAATTGTTACAAAAAATAGTTGAAAAAGAAAAACCTGATTTAGTTTTTATGGGTAAACAAGCAATTGATGATGATTGCAATCAAACAGGACAAATGTTAAGTGCGTTACTTAATTGGCCTCAAGCAACTTTCGCATCTAAAATAGAAGTAAAAGATAAATCATTAGAGGTAACAAGAGAAATTGATGAAGGTCTAGAAACAATTGAAATAAATGTACCTGCAATAGTTACATGTGATTTAAGGCTTAATGAACCAAGATACGCTTCATTACCTAATATAATGAAGGCCAAGAAGAAACCAATTGAACAAATAAATGCGTCAGATTTAGGAGTAGATACATCTCCTAGAATCGAGCAAACTAAAGTAGAAGAGCCACCAAAAAGAAAAGCAGGTATTAAAGTTTCAAGTGTGGCTGAGTTAGTGCAAAAATTAAAAAACGAAGCAAAGGTGATTTAAATGTCAGTTTTATTAATAGCAGAACATAATAATAAAGAACTCAAACCTTTTACTCTAAATGCTGCAAATGCAGCTTCACAAATTGATGCTGATGTTCATGCAGTAATAGTTGGTCAAAACTGTGGAGATGCTTCAAAAGCACTTTCAGAATTGCCAATAATTAAAAAAGTAATTCAAGTAGAGGCTCCTTATTATGAAAATTTTGTTGCAGAAAATTTTTCACCGGTAATTGTTAAACTTGCTGAAAATTATTCGCATATTGTTTGTTCAGCAAATACATTTGGAAAAAATTTAATGCCAAGAATTGCTGCTGCTTTAGACACTTCACAAATCAGTGATATTACTAAAGTTATATCACCTGATACTTTTTTGAGGCCAATTTATGCTGGAAATGCTTTTGCAACAGTAAAAAGTAAAGATCCTAAAAAATGTGTTACAATAAGACCAACGTCTTTTGACCCTTGTGAGAGTTCTGGTGGATCGGCACCTATTGAAAAAGCAGAACCAAGCGGTGAGTTTGGACAAACAAAATTTATTAAAAGAGAAGAAGTCAAATCTGATAGACCTGAACTTGGAACTGCTAGAGTTGTTGTTTCCGGTGGAAGGGGTATGCAAAGTGGAGATAATTTTAAATTAATTACATCTCTTGCTGATAAATTGAATGCTGCTATTGGCGCATCAAGAGCAGCAGTTGATGCAGGTTATATAAGCAATGACCATCAAGTCGGTCAAACAGGAAAAGTTGTAGTTCCTGATTTATATATTGCAGTAGGAATTTCAGGGGCTATTCAACATTTAGCTGGAATGAAAGAAAGTAAGGTGATTGTTGCAATTAATAAAGATGGTGAGGCACCTATCTTTAGTGTTGCAGATTATGGGCTTGAAGCAGACCTTTTTGAAGCTCTTCCTCAATTCTTAGAGGAATTGAACAAATTAAACACTATACAAAAATAATAGAATCTGTAAAAAAATAGATTATGTCCAGAGAGACAATGGAATATGATGTAGTTATTGTAGGAGGTGGACCTTCAGGTTTGTCTACGGCGATAAAACTTAAACAATTAGATCCTAATTTAAATGTTTGCTTATTAGAAAAGGCTTCTGAAATTGGAGCTCATATTTTATCTGGAAATGTTTTTGAAACAAGAGCTTTGGATGAATTGATTCCAAATTGGAAAGAATTAAATTCTCCAATCAAAACAAAGGTAAGTAAAGAAAGATTTTTATTTCTTGGAAAAAATAAATCATTAAGCTGGCCGACTTGGTTATTACCTAATGTGCAACAAAATCATAAAAATTATATTATAAGTCTTGCAAATTTATGTAGGTGGCTTGCTGAACAAGCTGAAGCGTTAGGTGTTGAAATTTTTCCCGGATTTCCAGCTAGTGAAATTATATATAACGAAGATGGTTCAGTTAAAGGTGTTGCAACACAGGATATGGGCATTGATAAAGATGGAAACAAAAAAGATAGTTTTGAACCAGGAATAGAGCTTTTAGGTAAAGTTACTGTTTTTGCTGAAGGTTGCAGAGGACACCTTGGAAAAGAATTGATAAAAAAGTTTGAACTTGATAAAAATAAAGACCCACAACAATATGGAATAGGTTTCAAAGAAATTTGGGAAATAGATGAAAAAAATCATGAGGAAGGTTTGGTAATGCACACAGCAGGATGGCCTTTAGATAATCAAACTTATGGTGGAAGTTTTATGTATCATGCGGAAAACAAACAAATTTTTTTAGGTTATGTTATTGGTTTAGATTATAAAAATCCTCATTTATCACCTTTTGATGAATTTCAAAAATTTAAAACACACCCAGCTATTAAAAAGATAATTGAAGGTGGAAAAAGAATCTCATATGGGGCTAGGGCATTAATAGAGGGAGGTTTTCAAAGTTTACCAAAAATGTTTATGCCAGGAGCGTTATTAGTTGGTTGTGATGCAGGAACTTTAAATATGCCAAAAATTAAAGGATCGCATACTGCAATGAAAAGTGGAATTATTGCTGCAGAAACAATTTTTGATCACATCAAAAATAACAAAAATTTATCAATCTTTGAGGAAAAATTTAATAAAAGCTGGCTATATAAAGAGCTCTATGAAGCCAGAAATGTTAAGCCAAGTTTCAGCTGGGGATTAATTTTAGGTATTATATTTACTGGTATTGACCAAATATTGTTTAGAGGAAAATTACCTTTGACTTTAAAACACAAACATGCCGATCACGAAACTTTAAAATTAGCAAGTGAAATGCCAAAAATAGAGTATCCAAAACCTGATAATGTAATTACTTTTGATAAGACAAGCTCGGTTTATTTAACAGGTACAAATCATGTTGATAATCAACCAGTTCACTTAAAACTTAAAGACCCATCATTACCGATAAACTATACTTTAGAAAAGTTTGATGAACCTGCACAAAGATATTGTCCAGCAGGTGTATATGAAGTGCAAAATGAAAATGGTTTAAATAAATTTGTGATTAATTCTCAAAACTGTATTCACTGTAAAACTTGTGACATTAAAGAACCTTCTCAAAATATTACTTGGGTTACACCAGAAGGTGGTGGTGGTCCAAAATATGGTAATATGTAATTAAGATAAATCTATCGCAAATTTTTTTAGGGTTTCTATTGGCAGTATCTTAAGAGTATTTTCGTGTGTACTTTTTAAATATATAGGGCAACCTTTACCTGCCTCGACTGCTCTCGCATACCAACTTGCACAAACGCACCACCCATCACCATCTTTTAAACCTGGAAAGCCAAATTCAGGATGTGGTGTGATTAAATCATTTCCTGCTTCTTTACACCATTCTAAAAATTCAGTAGTTACTTTTGCACAGATTGTATGTGCCCCATGGTCATTTTCGTCAGTATTACAACAGCCATCTCGATACCATCCTGTAAGAGGATCATTAGAACAATTTTCTAAATGTTCTCCAAGAACATTTTTTTGAGGATTAGACTCTTTCTGCATATACATTGTAAATATGATCATCTACATAAGCATTAAACGAAACTGATCTTCTTTCTTCATCAGTTTCTTTAAAAGGATATACTGTGTGCATCATATAATTTGGAAAAAAATAAAATTCACCGACTTTTGGTTTTATTGTAAAAGTTGATTGACTTAAGAATTGTTTTGTTCCATGGATCAATGCCAATTTTCCATTAGGATTATCTTTTTTTCCACTTTGTGTTTTATTTCCAAGTTCGTTTGGAACTTTTAAATAACCTACGCCAGAAACATGTCCATTATGCCAATGAGTAGGATTATAATCGCCTTCAAATTGTCTCACAGCCCATGAATTTATTAATTTAAATTTTGTAATTTCTGGTAATCCAGAAAGTTTTATCCAGTTTCCTACACTTATCCCTAAAAATTTTAACCAACCTGAGGACTCACAAAATTTATTATCCAGGATTAATTCTTGAGTAACCTGACCCGCTAGTGTATTTCCATGATCTTGAGCTTTAGATTTTTCTTGGTCTTTGATAATTTCATCGATGTAATTATTAAGTTTTAAAATCATTTCCTCTGGTATTGTTACTTTAGCGATTGTAGGTCCAAAAGGTTTTGCAATTTGTATATCAAGTTTATCCATAATTATTTAAATTTTAGTTGGATTGGGTTGGCCTTTGTATACTTTTTTGGGATCAAACTTTTTTTCTTTTTCCGTAAATTTCATTTCTACTTTTCGACCACTATCAATTGGTCCTAAAGGGATAGATCTATAAAAACAAGATCGATAACCTACATGGCAGCTTGATCCTTCTCCAATATCAACAGTTAGCCATATTGAGTCTTGGTCATCATCAATTCTAATTTCATTAACTTTTTGCGTAAACCCACTTGTTTTACCTTTATGCCATAATGCATTTCTTGATCTACTAAAATAATGAGCTTCCTTTGTTTCAATTGTTTTTTTTAAAGCTTCAACATTCATGTATCCGTGCATTAAAATTTCTTTTGTTTTAGCACACATTGTAATGACTGGAATAAGCCCATCATTATCAAATTTTGGAGAAAGAAGATTCCCTTCCTCGATTTCAAGTACATTTTCTCTTTTTTTGAACATAAATGGTAATTATGTAGCACATATATAGATATATTAAATATTTTAAAAACGCACATTTATAGGTATAAAACTCTTCATGAAATTAGTTAAAGATATAAATAACATCGAAAATTCAAAAAAAGTTTCAGATAAAGAGGCTGAAGAAGCATTTAAAACAATTTTATCTTGGATGGGAGAAGACCCTAATAGAGAAGGATTATTAGAAACACCCAAAAGAGTGGTTAAAGCATTTAAAGAATATTTTAAAGGTTACAATGAAGATCCTAATCAAATTTTAGATAAAACTTTTGGTGACGTTGATGGTTATGACGATATGGTCATACAAAAGAATATATCTGTTCAAAGTCATTGCGAGCATCATATGGCACCAATTATTGGAAAAGCTCATGTAGCTTATATTCCAAAAGAAAGAGTAGTTGGGTTAAGTAAATTAGCTAGAGTTGTAGAAGTATTTTCAAAAAGATTGCAAACCCAAGAAAGATTAACCATGCAGATTGCGAATACCCTTATGGAGTCTTTAGATGCAAAAGGAGTAGCTGTAACAATAGATTCCACTCATCAGTGTATGACCATGAGAGGTATTAAAAAAGAACAAGCTACAACAGTAACAAACTACTACTTAGGTCAATTTAAAGAAGACCTTAGTTATCAAAACAGATATCTAAGATTTATCAGCATAACAAAAGATTAAAGTGTCTGCTCAATTTAAAGCATTAATTTTAGATCAAAAAGGTGAAGAGTTTACCCGTGAGATAAAATCAATAGATAAAAATTTTTTAAAGCATGGGGATGTTACTATAAAAGTAGATTACTCAGATCTTAATTTTAAAGATGGGATGATCTTAAAAAATGGTGGAAGATTAGTTAAAGAGTTTCCTCACATTCCAGGTATTGATTTCTCAGGAACAGTTTTAGAAAGTGAAAATTCAAATTTTAAAGAAGGTGATGAAGTAATCTTAACAGGATTTAGAGTGGGTGAAATTTTTTATGGTGGGTATTCTCAAGTTGCAAAAGTTAATGGAGATTTTTTAGTTAAAAAACCAAAAAATTTAACTAGTAAACAAGCAATGATACTTGGTACTGCTGGCTTTACTTCATTAATGAGTGCTTTTGCAATTAAAGCAAGAGAAGAAATATTACTTGGGGAAAAAGTAAATAATGTTTTAGTAACTGGAGCAACAGGTGGTGTTGGAAGTGTTGCAGTGATTGTATTAAATAAAATGGGATACAACGTTACTGCAGTTACAGGAAAGGATTCTAAAGCAGATTATTTAAAATCTTTAGGTGCTAAAACTGTTGTAAATCGAGCGGAATTTGACAAAGATCCAAGACTTATCGATAAAGGTTTGTGGGATGGTGTAGTAGATACTGTTGGAGGAAAGATATTAGCTAATGCAATAGTTCAAACTAATCCTAATGGAATTATAGCAGTTTGTGGAAATGCAAATACTAACGAACTTAATACAAGTGTTATTCCATTTATGCTTCGAGGAATTAAGCTATGGGGTATAGATTCTGCTAATTGTAGTATTAAACGAAGAGAATTTATTTGGAGCGAGGCAGCAAAATTAATTGATTTTAGTTTATTGGAAAAATCAATTCAAATAGTAAGTTTAGAGGAGTTAGTTGAAACTTATCCTAAAATATTAAAGGGTGAAATTTCAGGAAGAGTTTTAGTCGATTTAAACAAATAATGGATTGGGATAAATTAAAGATATTTCATGCAGTTGCTGAAGCAGGTAGTTTTACTAATGCTACAGTTAATTTAAATCTAAGCCAGTCAGCCATCAGTAGACAAATTCAATCTCTAGAACAAGATTTAAAAGTTCAATTATTTGAAAGGCATGCTAGAGGTCTTACTTTAACAGAAAATGGTGAGTATGTTTTTAAAACCGCGCATGAAGTTATAAGTAAACTAAAAGAAGTAGAAACTTCATTAGGTGATCAAAAAAACAAGCCTACAGGTAAATTAACAATTACCACTGTAAGAAGTTTTGGAACACACTGGCTTACTCCAAGAATTCGGGAGTTTATGAGATTGAATCCAGAAATTGAAATAGAACTAATTTTTGAGGACAAAGAGTTAGACCTAAGCACTAGACAAGCTGATATTGGTATTTTCATGAGAAGACCAAAGCAGTTAAATTATATCCAAAAAAAGTTAGTTGATTTAAAGTATTATATTTATGGTTCAAATAAATATCTCGAAAAATTTGGTATGCCAAAAACAATTAACGATTTAAATAAACATAAGTTTATTTCTTTTGGAAAAGGAGCTCCTTCACCAGTTTATAACCCTGATTGGGCTTTAAAATTAGGCATGCCAGATGGTAAAAAAAGAAAAACAATAATGAAAGTAAATAGTGTTATGGGATTGCTTCTAGCAGTAGAATCTGGACTAGGATTGGCTGCGTTACCAGAATATTTAGTAAGTAACTCAAATAATGTCATTAAAGTATTGCCTAAATCTGAGGGACCAATTACAGAGGCGCATTTTGTTTACCCTCAATCATTAAAAAACACAGCTAGAGTTCAGGCCTTTAGGAACTTTTTATTCAGTAAAATAGGCGACTGGAAATCTTAATTCATTAAATAAAACACAACTTAAGGGTGCGACATTCTTGCGATTGATAATCATTATCATTGCGAATAGTTATCAATCTCAAAAAAATATGCGGAAGAAAGAACAGAGAGTAAATGAAAAAAATATCAATTTTAACATTAATTGTATCTTTGTTTGTTTCAACTTTTGTTGCAGCAAATGAGGTAAATATTTTTAATGCAAGACATTATAAAGCTGACGGAGAGCTTTATTCTAAGTTTACCAATTTGACTGGTATCAAAGTTAATTTGATAAACGGAAAATCAGGTGCTTTAGAAAAAAGGATTATTAGTGAAGGTGCAGATTCTTCAGCCGATCTTTATATCACAGCAGATGCTGGAAGATGTGGTGCTATGGATTCAAAAGGTACGCTTCAAAATGGTTTAACATCTACAGCAATTAAAGCAGCTGTTCCAAAAAGCTTTAGAACAAGTAAGTGGGTTGGAATCGCAAAAAGAGCTAGAATAATTTATTATTCACCTGAAAGAGTTACAGGTGCTGAATTATCTGGAATGACTTATGAGGGTTTAGCTGATCCTAAATGGAAAGGTAGATTAGTAATTAGAAAATCTAGCAACATTTACAATAAGTCTCTTGTAGCATCATTGATTAAAAACAATGGAAAAGCTGCAACAGCAGCATGGGCTGAGGGAGTTGTTGCTAACATGGCAAGAACACCAACGGGTAATGACAGAGCTCAAATAATGGCGGTAGCAGCTGGTGAAGCTGATATTGCTGTGGCTAACACTTACTATTTAGCTCTTATGTTATCTGGTAAAAAGGGACCTGAGCAACAAGCAGCAGCTAAAAAAGTTAAAGCTTTCTTTCCTAATCAAAATGATAGAGGAACACACATGAACGTAAGTTGTGCAGCTTTAGTAAAAGGGGCACCTAACAAAGATAATGCTATCAAGCTTGTAGAGTTTTTATTAACTCCAGAATCTCAAGAGCACTTTACAAACAATACTTTTGAGTTTCCAATGATTGATGGTGTTTCACCAAGTCCATTAGTAGTAAATAACTTAGGATTAGATTTTAAACAAGATATGAAAACTAAGCTTGCTTCTTATGGAAAAAATCAAGCTGCTGCAGTAGAGGTCATGACAGCCGCTGGTTGGAAGTAATATTGTGAAAGTAAAAAAAAAATTTATTTCTGAACTTGATTTAAATAAATTTTCCAAAGCATGTTTCCCGTGCAATTTGGAGTGTGAAAAAATCAATAAAAGAGTAAATAACAGAAAGCTGTCAGAAATTAAAACTGAGGAGGTTCCGCATACTCTAAAAGTATTTGATTTTTGATTTTCTGGGTGTTCATGCGTCTTAGTTAAGATGTCTCCTTACTAAGACCATGAACATAATACTTTCATGTTTTAAGGCGAATTATAAATTATGAGAATAAATTTTTGGTATATATCCTCTTTTGTAATTTCATTATTTGTAATTATTCCAATTCTAACTGTCTTTTCAAGTTTTTTTGAGAGTACATCCAATTACTATCAAGTATTAAAAGATACTTTTTTAATGGAATATATTTTTAATTCATTAATCTTATTAGTAAGTGTTTTACTTTTAACTTTTTTAATAGGCACAGGATCAGCATATTTAGTTTCATTTTATAATTTTCCATTCAGTAATTTTTTTAAATGGGCGCTAATATTGTCATTTGCTGTACCACCTTATATTTACGCATATTCTTTAACAGCTTTTTTTGAAAATTATGGTACTGCTTATACTATTTTAAAAAATTTATTTGGTGAGGGTAATTACAATCAAAACATTCCAAAGTTTGATGGTTTATTAGGTGTGGTATTATCAATCTCTTTTTCACTTTATGCATATGTATATATTCTAGCAAGAGCATCATTTTTATATCAATCACAAAACATAATTGATTTGGGTAAAAATCTTGGTTTTACAAAGTTTAAGGCATTTTATTCAATTATTCTGCCAGCAGCAAGACCAGCAATAGTTGCAGGTTTATCCCTAGTTGCTATGGAAACACTTGCTGAATTTGGTGCAGTAGATTTTTTTTCTATAAATACATTAACAACTGGTATCTATAATTCATGGATTGCTTTTGATGATCTAGCATTTGCAAATCAGCTGTCATTCTTTTTATTATTGTTTATCTTTGCTCTATTTATTTTGGAAAACTTATCTAGGAAAAATGCTAAGTACCACTTTAATGCTAGGTCAGGATTTAAACAAAAACAAAAAATACAACTTTCTGGTAAAAAAGCTTTCTTGGCATTCTTTTTTTGTTTTTTAGTGTTATTTTTAAGCTTTTTATTTCCTCTTAGTCAGATGATGTATTGGACAATCAAATTTCCAGAAAATTTATTTGATTTAAATACTTTAGATTTATTAACCAATACTCTTTATTTAGTAATTTTATCAAGTCTTATGCTAATAGTGTTTGGTTTAGTTTCCAATTACGGAAATAGAGTGAATAAAGATAAAACTTTAAATATTTTATCTACGTTATCTATCTCAGGATATGCAATTCCTGGAGTAATTTTAGCTGTTGCTTTTATTACTTTTATTGCATGGTTTGATGAT
Source organism: Pelagibacteraceae bacterium AG-404-P07 (assembly GCA_003216235.1). Classification (GTDB taxonomy): domain Bacteria; phylum Pseudomonadota; class Alphaproteobacteria; order Pelagibacterales; family Pelagibacteraceae; genus Pelagibacter. The sequence continues at coordinate 43,837 of QCJE01000002.1, read as the reverse complement.
AGTGTAGTTAAAAATTTAGGTTTTATTTCTATCAAAAAAGTTTTTATAGGATCTATTTTGGGATTAGTGCTTGTATATTTTATCAGATTTTATTCACTTGCATATAATGGAATTAAATCGGGTTATGAAAAAATAAATATTTCAGTTGATGAGAGTTCGTATTTACTTGGTTATTCTAAAAGGAAAACTTTCATGAATATACATATACCTTTTTTAAGAAATTCTTTATTGTTTATTGGTATTTTAGTCTCTTTAGAAATAATTAGAGAACTACCAATAACTCTAATTTTACGGCCTTTCAATTTTGAAACTTTTGCAACTACAGCCTATATTTCTGCATCAGAAGATTTACTTGAGGCAGCTGCCGTTCCTTCATTGTTTTTGATTTTGATTGCAACTTTTTTCATAATTGTTACATCTAAATATATATTAAGAGATAATAATGAGTAAAAATTTTTTTGAAGTCAAAAATGTTGATTTTAATGTAAGTAACAAAATTAAAGTTAAGAATGTTACTTTTTCGATTGAAAACGAAGGAGATGTAATTTGTCTTTTGGGCCCCTCGGGTATTGGTAAAACAACAATATTAAGAACGATTGCTGGTTTAGAAAAAATAAAAAAAGGTTCAATTATATTAAATGGAAAAACTTTATCCTCAGAAAAAGTAAATCTTGAGCCAGAAGATAGAAACGTGTCACTTGCTTTTCAAGATAACAGCCTATTTCCACATTACACTGTTGAAAAAAATATATTACTTGGTTCTGAAAGGAATAAGGAAAAAAAAGAAAAAAAAATTAATTTAAAAGAAATAGTAGATTTATTAGATATATTTCATATACTTAATAAATACCCTCATGAAATTAGTGCTGGTGAAGCTCAACGCGCTTCATTGGCAAGATCTTTAATAACTCAGCCAGATTTATTATTATTAGACGAGCCTTTATCAAATGTTGATCAAAGTTTTAAAGAGGAAATTCAAGTAAGATTAAAAAAAATTTTACATAAACTAAAAATTACAACAATTATTGTAACTCATGATTCCTATGAAGCATTTTATTTAGGATCTAAATGTGGGATAATTTTGAATCAAGAACTCAAACAATTTGATGATCCTTATAAAGTTTATCATTTGCCAAATTCTGTTGAGGTAGTTAATTTTTTAAATAGAGGAATTTTAGTTCCTGCAAAGGTTACAGGAAAAAATACTCTAGAAAATTGGGATTTGGGCACTATTGAAGGTAATTTTATAAAAGAATATCCTAAAGGTTCTAATGTGCAATTATTGCTTCAACCAGAAGATTTAGAACATGATGATACAAGTAATTTGAAACTTGAAGTGGTTGATAGAAAATTTAGAGGAACTAATTTTATCTATACTCTTAAAACACCAAGTAATACCTTAATACCAGTATTTGTTCACTCACATCATATACATCAACATGAAGTTGATGAAAAATTTGGTATTAAAAGACCAATTCATATTGATCATATAGTTTGCTTCTAATAAAAACCTTTTAGAAAATGAAAAGTAATCTTAAAGTTTTTTTAAAAGGTATAGTTGATGTAAGTCCATTAATGATCCCAGTAGTTCCCTTTGGCCTTATATTTGGAGTTCTTGCAATTGACATTGGATTTAGTCCCTTAGAGACAATGGGCATGTCATTAATAGTTTTTGGTGGTGCCTCTCAAATAGTTCTTTTACAATTATTTTCTGGAGGAGCTTCATCTATCGTAATTATAAGCTCAGTTGGCGCTGTTAATTCACGCCATCTCCTTTATGGAGCTGTAGTATCTGAACATTTGTCAGATTTAAAATTGATTTGGAAAATTGTCATTTCATATTTTTTAATTGATCAGGCATATGCAATATCAAATGAGTATTTAAAGAAAAACAAAGATCAAAATAGATATTTTCATTTAGTTGGTGCTGGTGCAACATGTTGGGTAATTTGGCAATCAACTACTTTTTTTGGAATTATACTAGGTGCAGCAATACCTGAAAAACTTGGTTTAAGTTTTGCTGTTCCTTTAACATTTCTAGCACTTTTAGTTAATGATTTTAGGAAGTTTATAAATATTATTGTGATAGTTGTTTCAGGATTGGTAGCTACACTTGGATATAATTATATACCTTTTAAAGCTTATGCAATAGTTGCTGGTTTATCAGGTTTATTAGTTGCTATGATATTAACAAAAATAGTTAAAACAAATGAGTAACTGGGCTTTAATAATATATTGTGGATTGATTACTTATCTAACAAGATTTTCAATGATAGCTTTAATAAAAAAGGAAATGTTTAATAATAGAATTAGACAAGTTTTGTCTTATGTGCCATCAGCAATATTTCCAGCAATTATTTTTCCAGCTATTTTTTTAGATAATTCAGGATTAATTCTAATTGAAGATAATCCAAAAATTATTGCAGCGTTAATTGCAACATTAATTGGAATTTTCTCAAGAAGTATAATTGCGACAATATTTTCAGGATTAGCTTCTTATTGGATCTTAATTTTTGTAGTATAAAAAATTATGAAAAAATTTTTTATATATATATTTTTAGTTTTATCATTTAGTTCAAGTGGGCTTACAAAAGAAACAACTTTCAAAAAAGAATTATTCGATAAAGCCCAAGCAGAGGGCAAAGTTGTAATAGTTAGTTCTTGGATCAAATATTGCACATCTTGTGCCAGTCAAATGAAAGTTTTAGATAAAGCTAAAAATGATTTTGATAACATAGAATATTTTGCGTTTGATGTTACAAATAAAGAAATAGCAGAATTGTTTGATGTACAGTATCAAACTACACTTTTAATTTTTAAAGACAAAAAGTTAGTTTACAGAAGTATTGGTGAAACAAGTAAAGATTTAATCTATAAAGCTATTCAGTCTTCAATTTAGATTTAAGCCCCTAATTTTATATTTCTAAAGACATTAGACTCAAGTTCAGCTGGTTTTTTTAAATCTAAATTGTTCATAATATCAATATATTCATCAACACTCTTAACTTGTAATCTTGGATTTTGTTTCTTTTCTTTTCCAATAGTACTCACTTTTTCACCTTTATAATCATGTGCAGGATATAAAAGAGTTTCCTCAGGTAATTTTAAAAGTTTATTAAATATTGAATTATATGCATCTTTAGCATTACCATTTTGAAAATCAGTTCTACCAGTTCCATTAATTAATAATGTATCTCCTGAAAAGAGGTGATTGTTCATTAAAAAACTATAACTATCCGATGTATGTCCAGGAGTATACATGGCTCTAATTTTAAGATTATCTAAATCTATATACTCATCATCTTTTACTTTTATTTCCACAGACTCTGCTGGGGTATGAGCACCCATGATGGTTGAACATTTTGTAATATCTTTTAGTTTAGAGGCACCAGTCACATGATCAGCATGGATATGAGTATCAATTACTTTTACCAATTTTAAATTTAATTCTTTAAGAACATCAATATATTCATTTACATTTTCCAAAACTGGATCAATTATTAAGCCCTCTCTTCCATTGCCAGACGAAATTAAATAAGTATAGGTTGAGGATTTAGAATCAAATAATTGTTTAAAAATCATAATTTAATACTAACACATAAGTACAAATTGACCCATTGTTAAAATTTTAATCTATATTAATTCTGTATTATGAAAATAATCACAATTTTATTTACAATCCTACTTTTAAACTCAATAGCTTATGCAGATAAGAATATGAAAATTGGTTCAAAAGGTGATGAAACTGATGTAACAAGAGTTATAAAAGTTGTCATGTATGATAATTATTACGAACCAAGTTCATTTCAGATTAAAGAAGGTGAAACAATTAAGTTTGAAGTTGAAAATGCAGGTATGCTTGTTCATGAATTTAATATTGCAAACAAAATGATGCATATGAAGCATCAGCCAGAGATGATAAAAATGGCTGAGAATGGAATTCTTCTTGCTTTCTCTATTGATAAAGAAAAAATGAAGAAGATGGCAAAAATGGATAAGTCTATGGGTCATTCACACAGTAACAGTGTTTTGTTAGAACCAAAACAAAAAGGAGATATCATTTGGAAATTTGATAATGCTGTTAACATCGAAGTAGCTTGTAATGTTCCTGGTCATTATCAAGCTGGAATGATAGCCAAAGTTAATATAAAATAATTAAATGGACAACACTGCTTCTACCAATTTTAATTGGTCTTGCATACACACTTGGAAAAGAAGTGCCAAAAATACCGGTTGGTGTTTACTCGGATGTGCAATAGGTGATTTTGGAACAATTTTATTTTTTCAATTAACTCTAATTCCATTTCCAGTTTTAGGTATAATGGTACTAGCTATTATTAATGGTTTAATCACTAGTATCATTCTAGAAACAATAGTTTTAATGAAACAAAATTTAGATTTTTCAAAAGCATTTAAAACAGCTATGAGTATGAGCTTTATATCAATGATTAGTATGGAAATTACAATGAACCTAACGGATTATCTTCTAACAGGTGGCGCTATTCTTACATGGTACATTGTACCAATCATGCTTTTAGTTGGTTTTTTAACTCCATGGCCATATAATTATTGGAGACTTAAAAAATTTGGTATTGTGTGTCATTAAAGAATTGGGACAACAAAACTTGGATTTCTTCAAAAAAATATATTCAATCATTTAACAGTTTTTTATTAAAACATACTAAATTACATAGAAAATCATTAATTCTAGACATTGGCTGTGGAAGAGGAAAGATATTAGGATCTTTATCTACAAGATTGAAACTAAAGAATAAACCAATAGGTATAGATATTGAAGCATTCGAAGATAGAGACAAGAGAATTTATTTCAAAAAGATTGATGCCACAAGATACTTTAAAAAAAATAAAAAAAAATTTGATTTAATCTTAATTAAACAAACTATTCATTTATTAGAATTTAAAGAAATAAAAGAGCTAATCTTTAATTGTAAAAATATGTTAAATCAAAATGGAAAAATATTTATTCTTACTTTAGATACTTTAAATAATAAGATACCTACTTTTTCATTAATGAAAAAAAAACTTAATATGTCTTTAAAAAGAGATGAAAAAATAATTAAATTCATAGCCAGTTTTTATCCAAAAATTAAAAAAAAAAAATTTGTATTTAATGTCAAAATATCAAAAAAAAATTATGTAGAAATGATAAAGAAAAGATATATTTCAACGTTGCTAGGTCTAAAATCTTACGAAATAGTTAAAGGAATAGATGAATTTAATAAAGAGTACAAAAAAATATTATATTTTGATGATAAATTGGTTTGCCTAATATTAGAAAAATAATTTTAAATTAATTCTATTTTTAAATGTCTTTTTTTTCCAATAGAAAGTTTGCAGTAATTTTCATTAAAAAATTTTTTATTAATAATTAATTTTTCATCATTAATAACATCATTATTTATTTTCACAGCGTTTCCTTTGATTAGTCTTCTAATTTCACTTTTAGACTTTTCTAACTTTGATATAATAACTAAATCAACAATATTAATTTCATTATTAATTAAATTTTCTTTAACTTTAATCGACGGTAAGTTTGAACCAATTGAGTTTCCTGAAAATGTCTCTCTAGCTATATTTTCTGATTTCTTAGCCTCTTCTCTGCCATGAAGCATTTCAGTCGTTTTATTTGCAAGCAATATTTTTAACTCATTTATGTTTTTATTTTTTAAGTTTTCAATTTCTTCAACTTCAATATCTGTAAAAAATTTTAAAAACTGAATAACATCTCTATCATCAGTATTTCGCCAAAATTGCCAGTAATCATATGATGATAAAAATTTCTTATCTAACCAAATAGCTCCAGTTTCAGTTTTTCCCATTTTTGCTCCAGAAGCTAAGGTGATTAATGGTGTTGTTAAACCGTAAGCTTGATTGCTCAAATGTCTTTTGATTAAGTCAACTCCATTAACAATATTACCCCATTGATCAGATCCACCAATTTGCAATACACATTTTTCTTTTTTATTTAATTCTAAAAAATCATATGCTTGTAAAATCATGTAATTAAACTCCATATAACTGAGTGATTGTTCTCTATCCAATCTTGTTTTTACACTATCAAAAGTTAACATTTTATTTATTGTAAAATGTTTTCCAATATCTCTAAGAAAAGAGATATAATTTAAATTTTTAAGCCATTTAAAATTATTAACGAATATTGGTTTTGTTTTTTTATCTTTAGTAGATAAAAATTTTTTTAATATTTTTTCTATGTTCTTTGAATTCTTATTAATTTCTTTATCTGTTAAAATTTTTCTTGTTTTATCTTTTCCGGATGGATCTCCTATTCTAGTTGTTCCTCCACCTAAAAGAACTATGGGTTGATGACCGTGACTTTGAAGAAGTTTTAAACACATTATTTGAAGCAAACTTCCAACATGTAAACTTTCAGCGGTGCAATCAAATCCAATATAGGCTTTAACTCTTTGTTTATTCAATAAATTAGATAATTCATTTTCATCAGTACATTGAAAGAAAAATCCTCTATCTTTAAATTCTTTTAAAAATTTATTCATAAGATTATAGTTCTACAATATACAAAATTTATTAAAAAAAAATATTAATGACAAATAAAGTATTCACGGCTGTTGGATTAATGAGTGGTACTTCTTTAGATGGTGTAGATTTATCATTGGTAAAATCTGATGGATATAATGAATTTACTTGTATTTTAGACAAATACTATAAATTCGATGATAAATTGCAAAAAAAAATAGCAAATTTACGAAGTAAGATTTCAGACAATAAAGACCTTATTGATAATTCAAATGAATTAGATGATTTAGAGAGGGAAATTACATTATTTCACAGCAAGGTTGTTAATGAAGTTTTGAGTAATTATAAAGACAATATAGATTTGATAGGATTTCATGGTCAAACTATTTATCATAATCCTGATCTTAAAATTTCAAAACAATTAGGTGATGGAAAATTATTATCTCAATTGACAAAAAAAATTGTTATTAACAATTTTAGAAAAAATGACTTAGAAAAGGGTGGCCAAGGTGCTCCATTAACACCAATATTCCACAAAGTAATCTCTAAAATTATTTGTCAAAAAAAAAAAATAAATCTTCCAATCAGCGTGATTAACATTGGAGGTATTAGTAATGTCACTATTGTTTTTGAAGATAAAAATGAAATTAATTTAAAAGCACGAGATATTAGTCCTGGCAATTGTATGATAGATGAATGGGTTAGAAAAAATTCAAAATTAAGATTTGATGAAAATGGTAATATCGCTAAATCTGGAAAAGTAAATGAATTGATAGTAAATCAAGCAAAAGAAAATTTTGCTATTAGTTCATATGAAAAATCTTTAGATGTTAAAGATTTTGATTTATCGTTTGTAAGAGGATTATCATTTGAAGATGGTTGTGCTACAATAACCGATTTTACTGCATACTCAATCTCAGAAGGAGTGAGGTATATAAATTCTGTAAAAAAAAAAGATTATGGATATTTTTTATTGAGTGGAGGGGGGAGAAAAAATACTTATTTAATAGAGCTAGTTGAAAAATATTTATCTGATACAAATATTAAATTAAAGAATATTGATGAGTTTGGTTTTGATGGAGACTTCATTGAAGCTCAAGCTTTTGGTTATTTGGCTGTAAGATCTTATTTAGGATTGCCTATATCTTTTCCAGAAACTACGAGATGCAAAAATCCTACTGTTGGTGGTGAAATAAATAAAAATTTTTAATATAAGGCAGTTTCTTTTTTAATATATTTATCTAAATTTTTTATAAGAACACTTTCACTTTTAGCAAAAAAATGGTTTGCATCGGCTATAGATTGGAATTCAACTTTTATTCCTTTTTGTGAACTTAAACGTTTATTAAGTTCATTAATAAATTCAACAGGAACTAATTCATCTTTTTTTCCATAAAGCATTATTCCCGAGGTAGGGCATGGCGATAAAAAAGAAAAATCATAAACATTAGGTTGAGGAGAAATAGCTACAAATCTGTTTATTTCAGGTCTTCTCATAAGTAATTGCATTGCGATTAAAGAACCAAAAGAGAAACCAGAAACCCAGCATTGTGAATTATCAAAATTTTCTCTCTCTAACCAATCTAATGCAGCTGCCGCATCAGCTAATTCTCCTTGTCCATCATCAAATTCACCATCACTCTTTCCAACTCCACGAAAATTTACTCTACATACAGAAAAGTTATTTTCCATGAATGTATTGAAAGTCTCAACTACAACTTTGTTGTTCATTGTTCCTCCATATTGAGGATGTGGTTGCAACACTAGAGCAATTGGTGATGTAGCTTTTTTACTTTTAAAATATTTAGCCTCTAATCTTCCTGCTGGCCCTGGAATAAATATGTCTAATATTTTGTTATCCATAATTGTAATTGATTATTATTCTCAAAAAAAAAATACATTTACCACAACTGCGTGACAATATGTTAGTTTTTTTTTTACTATGATACTTGACTATTTTACTCAGGTTTATATATACCCAGTAAAATAAAGGATTATGAAACTTACATCTAAAGGCAGATATGCGGTAATGGCTTTAGCGGACCTGGCAAGATTTGACAATATCAACCCAGTTTCTCTCAGAGATATTTCTTTAAGACAAGGTATTTCCTTAGACTATTTGGAACAAATTTTTTCTAAATTAAGAAAAAAAGAAATAGTCCAAAGCGTGAGAGGTATTCAAGGTGGTTATATTTTAAATAAAAAAGCTAAAGAGATTAAACTAAATAATATTTTTGATGCTGTAGATGAAAAAGTAAAGACTGTTAAATGCAAGAAAGAGTCTAAAAAAGGTTGTAATGGTAAATTGACAAAATGTTTAACACACAATCTTTGGGATGAATTAGAAAACCATATAAACAATTTTTTTAATGAAAAAAGTTTAGAGGATTTAGTCAAAGATAATTCTGAGAAAAGAATTTAAAATGGATACAAGACAAAAAGATATAGAAAAATTAAAAGATTACAAATACGGTTTTACTACTGATATAGAAAATATAAAGGCCCCTAAGGGACTAAACGAAGATACAATTAAATTTATTTCAAATATTAAAAAAGAGCCAAAATGGATGTTAGATTTTAGGTTAAAAGCTTTTGAAAGATTTAAACAATTAAAAGAACCTAATTGGCAAAAACCAAAATACCCAAAAATTGATTATCAAGATTTATATTATTATTCAGCCCCAAAAAGCATGAAAGATAAGCCTAAGAGTCTTGACGAACTTGATCCTAAACTCCTAGAAACTTATAATAAATTAGGCATACCACTTCAAGAACAAGCAAGGCTTAATGGTATTGCTGTAGATGCAGTATTTGACTCAGTTTCTGTTGCAACTACATTTAAAGGTGAATTGACTAAACATGGAATTATTTTTTGTTCTATGTCAGAAGCAATACAAAAGCATCCTGAATTAGTAAAAAAATATTTAGGATCAGTAATTCCATTAACAGACCATTTCTTTGCTACTCTTAATTCAGCTGTTTTTACTGATGGTTCATTTGTTTATATTCCTGAAGGAGTAAGATGTCCGATGGAACTTTCAACTTATTTTAGAATAAATGCATCTGAAACTGGACAGTTTGAAAGAACACTAATTGTTGCTGACAAAGGAAGTTATGTAAGTTACTTGGAGGGTTGTACAGCGCCGATGAGAGATGAAAATCAACTGCATGCAGCTAATGTTGAATTAATAGCATTAGACGACGCAGAAATTAAATACTCAACTGTTCAAAACTGGTATCCAGGTGATGAAAATGGAAAAGGTGGAATATATAATTTTGTAACTAAAAGAGGTTTGTGCAAAGGAAAAAATTCTAAAATTTCTTGGACTCAAGTTGAAACTGGCTCCGCTATAACTTGGAAATATCCAAGCTGCATATTAAAAGGTGATAACTCAATTGGTGAGTTTTATTCAATAGCTATTACTAATAACCATCAAAAAGCAGATACTGGAACTAAAATGATCCATTTAGGAAAAAATACTAAAAGCAAAATAATTTCAAAGGGTATTAGTGCTGGATTTTCTGACATGACTTATAGAGGTTTAGTTGATATTCATTCTAAAGCAAAAAATTCTAGTAATTATACTCAGTGTGACTCTTTATTAATGGGGAACAAATGTGGAGCTCACACAGTACCTTATATTAAAAACAAAAATTTTGACTCAAATATAGCTCATGAAGCAACTACATCAAAGATTAGCGAGGAACAATTACATTATTGTCAGCAAAGAGGATTAAACCCGGAAGATGCAGTAGGATTAATTGTAAATGGATTTTGTAAAGAGGTGCTACAGCAATTACCCATGGAGTTTGCTGTAGAGGCACAAAAGTTAGTAGGCATCAGTCTTGAAGGGAGCGTAGGTTAATGCTGAAAATTAATAATCTTAATGCAAACGTGGAAAACAAGTCAATTTTAAAGGGTTTTTCTCTAAATATTAATCCAGGTGAAGTGCATGCAATTATGGGTCCTAATGGTTCAGGCAAAAGCACATTATCCAATATTCTTTCCGGTAAAAAAGGATACGAGGTATCAGGTGAGATTTTATTTGAGAATAAAGATTTATTCGATCTTGAAACAGAAGAAAGAGCACATAAAGGTATATTTTTAGCATTTCAATATCCTTTAGAAATTCCAGGAGTAAATACAAATATCTTTTTAAAAACATCTCTGAATGCAGTAAGAAAAGCACGTGGAGAGAAAGAGCTAGATGCTATCGAATTTTTAAAGCTTGTTAAAGAAAAAGCAAAAGAACTAAAATTTGATGAAGAAAAATTAAACAGACAATTGAATGTTGGTTTTTCTGGGGGTGAAAAAAAGAAAAATGAGATTTTACAAATGTCTATGTTAGAACCAAAGTTATCTATTTTAGATGAAACAGATTCAGGTTTAGATATTGATGCTCTAAAAACAGTTGCTGATGGTGTCAATACTCTTAGAAATAAAGATAATTCTTTCTTAATTATTACTCATTACCAAAGATTATTAGATTATATCAAACCAGACTTCGTTCATGTTTTAATGAATGGAAAAATAATAAAATCTGGAGGTCCAGAACTTGCAATAGAATTAGAAAAAAAAGGATATGAAAGCTTTAATTAAATGACTGAACAATTAGAATTAGATTTTAATAAGATAGCAAAAAAACTAGACATTTCTGAAAAAGACATCAAGCTGAAAAGGAAATTTTTGGAAAAGTTTATGAAGAATGGATTTCCAAATAAAAAACAAGAAAATTGGAAATTTTTAGACATTAATCAAATTATTAAAAAAAGTATAAGAAATTTAAGTTTTTATAATGATTATTCATTACCAAATAAAATTGATTCATCTATTTTTGTTGATGGTTTAGAGCATAATAAAATTATTTTTATCAATGGAAGAATTGAAAAAATTGATTTTAATTACGAGGATAAAAACAAGATTGAAATTAGTGATGAAATAGAAAAAAAAATTACATTTGATAATGAAAACTCATTAATAGATTTAAATAACGCGTTTACAAATAAGGCTTTTAAAATTGTAATTAAAGAGAATTATTCTTTAAAGAAACCCCTCATAATTTATCATTCAACTAATGAAAAAACAAAATCAAAAAATGTTAATTTAAGATTAGATTTTGATTTAGAGAAAAATAGTTCATTAAGACTTATTGATTTTTTTACTGATAAATCAGCTAAAAATTTTTCGAATATTTTATATAGCTTTAATTTAAAAAAGGACTCAATTCTTAAGAATTTTAAAGTTGATAATTTCAAAAATGATAATTTAAAATACTCATTTAACAATATAGAGCAAGACTCTAATAGTATTTCAGAAACATTTATTTTATCTGCAGGATCAAATTTTTTTAAAAATGAAGTTAATTGTAATTTAAATGGTGAATTTTCATCTGCTTTTGTAAATGGTGTTTTTTCATTAAGAGAAAATCAACAACATGAAATTAGAACTACAATTAATCACTTAGTAGAAAACACTAAAAGTTATCAACTTATCAAGAGCGTTCTTGGAAAAAATTCAAAAGCTGCTTACCAAGGAAAAATATTTGTGAATTCTAAGGCACAAAAAACTGATGGTTATCAGTTAAGTAAAGCAATTTTATTAGATGAAACTTCAGAGTTTAATGTTAAGCCAGAATTGGAAATATATGCTGATGATGTGAAATGTTCTCATGGTTCGGCGTCTGGAAGTTTAAACGAAAATTCAATTTTTTACTTAATGTCTAGGGGCCTGAGTTACAAACAATCTAAAGAACTTTTGATTAATGGTTTTTTACTAGATGTTGTTGAAAAGATTACAGACTCAGAGATTAAAAATTTGATTAAAAATATGATTGGATTAAAGGAATGAATATAGGTGATATTAAAAAAGAATTTCCAATTTTTGATGAAAAAATTCAAAATAACGATTTAGTTTATTTAGACAGTGCTAACTCATCGCAAAAACCTAAGATTGTTTTAGATAGAATAAATGATTTTTACTCAAAACAATTTTCTAATGTTGGAAGAAGTGTTCATTATTTGGCAGTTGCAGCAACAAATTTATATGAAAATACAAGATCTTCAGTTCAAAAGTATATTAATGCTAAAGATAAAAATGAAATTGTATTTACTAAAGGAGCTACTGAAGCATTGAATCTAGTAGCAAATACGCTGGGCCAATCAATTCTGGAGCCAAATGATGAAGTTTTAATCACAGAATTAGAACATCATTCTAATTATGTTCCTTGGCATTTTTTAAGAAAATCAAAAAATATTAAAATTAAATTTGCTGAAATCAATGAAGATGGTGATATTCCTATTGAAAATATAGAAAAAGAAATAACAGATAAAACAAAAATAATAGCAATAACTCATTTATCAAATGTTACTGGCTCAGTTTTACCTATAAAAGAAATTACTCAATTAGCTCATTCGAAAGGAATAGTTGTAGTAGTTGATGGTTGTCAAGGTGGTCCACATTTAAAGTTAGATATGCAAGACTTAGATTGTGATTTCTATGCAATCTCATGTCATAAGATGTATGGACCAACAGGACTTGGTGTTTTGTATGGAAAAAAAAAATGGCTTGAACAACTTCCTCCTTATCAAGGTGGTGGAGGAATGATAAATGAAGTTAAAAAAGATAGAATTTCATATGGCGATCTTCCTAATAAGTATGAAGCAGGAACAATGGCAACTGCACAAGTAATTGCATTTGATCAATCGATAAAATTTATTGAAAGTATAGGAATTGAAAATATTATTAAACATGAAAAGGAATTAATTGAATATGGACAAGAAATTTTACAAAAAAATAATTCTGTAAAATTAATTGGAAATCCAAAGGAAAGAGGTGGGGTATTATCTTTTACCATCGAAGGTGTTCATCCACATGATATTGCAACTATTTTAGATGAAACGGGAGTTGCGATAAGAGCAGGTCATCATTGTTGTCAAATACTTCATGATAAATTAGGTATTTCCGCTAGTGCTAGAGCTTCTTTGGGAGTTTATAATACTAAAGATGATTTGGATAAATTAAATGAAGGTATTAACAATTGTAAAAAAATTTTTGAATTAAAATGAACTTAAAAGATTTATATCAAGAAATAATTTTAGAACATGGTAAAAATCCTAGGAATTTAGGAAAGACAGAAAATTTTAATAAAGATGCTAAAGGAAACAATCCTTTATGTGGAGATAACGTTCATGTGTATTTAAAATTAAACAATCAAAGAAAAGTAGAAGATATATCTTTTGAAGGAAGTGGTTGTGCAATATCTATGGCATCAGCTTCTATAATGACAGATCTTATAAAAGGAAAAAGTGATAATGAGGCTAAAGAAATAATTAAAGATTTTTTAGGAATGATAAAAGAAAATCCAGAACTTAAAAATAAGATTTTAAAAGAAGATGACAAAACAAAACTTATGTGTCTTTCAGGAGTTAAACAATTTCCTATGAGAGTTAAATGTGCTACACTATCATGGCACACATTAGTTTCGGCAATGGAAAATGATGGAAAGAAAGTTAGTACTGAGGATTAATTTTTATGGAAATTAAAGATAAAATAATTAATGAAATAAGAAAAATTTATGACCCTGAATTACCTGTAAATATTTATGAACTTGGTTTGATCTATGATATTCAAGTAAAAGGCAAAAAAGCAGAAATAAAAATGACACTTACAACACCAAATTGTCCAGTTGCTGAAAGTTTGCCTAAAGAAGTGAAAGAAGGAGCTATGCAAGTAGAAGAAATCGATGACGTTGATTTACAATTAGTCTGGGATCCACCATGGACAAAAGATATGATGTCAGATGCAGCTAAATTGGAGTTAAATTTATAATGAATTCAATTATTACATTAAGTGATAACGCCGCAAATAGAATAAAAGAAATAATGTCTGGTGCTGAAAAAAATGCTTTAGGGGTAAGAGTTTCTGTGAAATCAGGTGGTTGTGCAGGCATGTCTTACGTAATGGAATATTCGAAAAAAATAAATCCTAATGATGAAGTTATTGAAGATAAAGGGGTAAAAGTATTTATAGATTCAGCAGCAGTTATGTATTTATTAGGCACTGAAATGGATTATAAAAAAGAGGATTTTTCTTCTACTTTTGTATTCAATAATCCCAATGAAACAGAGCGTTGTGGCTGTGGAGAGTCGTTTAAAATAGGCTAAATAGTAGTATCCCATAAGTTGCATAACAGTATTGTTCAAAATGCATATCTAGTGTATAAGATTCATATGAATAAGTTTGAATTTAAAAATCTTGTTAAAGGCCTAAAAGATTCTTTAAAAGAAAAAACTTTCTTTAAAGATCTACGTAAAGAGGTTGACACTGGTGCAAACGGCACACAAGACTACGTAGTTAAAAAAGGTGTTAATAAAGATACTATTGCTACAACTAAACAGTAATTAGCTACTGTAATACATCTCAAACTCTACTGGATGAGGTGCATGTTCAAACTTATGAATTTCCTCAAACTTAAGAGCAATATAAGCATCTATTTGATCATCAGTAAATACACCACCCTGAGTTAAAAATTCTCTATCTTTATCTAAACTTTCCATAGCCTCTCTTAAAGATCCACACACAGTTGGTATAGATTTAACTTCCTCTGGTGGCAACTCGTATAAATCTTTATCAAATGACTCTCCAGGATGTATTTTATTTTTTATTCCATCTAATCCAGCCATTAACATTGCAGCAAAAGTTAAATAGGGGTTTCCTGCAGCATCTGGAAATCTGATTTCACATCTAGCACCTTTTTTATTCAAAGTAATTGGGATACGACATGATGCTGATCTGTTCCTAGCAGAATATGCCAATAGAACTGGAGCTTCAAAACCTGGTATTAATCTTTTATAACTATTTGTAGTAGAATTAGCGAATGCGTTAATTGCTTTTGCATGTTTTAAAATACCACCAATGTAATGAAGTGCAGTTTCAGATAATCCTGCATATGCATCACCTGAAAAAACTGGTTTATCACCTTTCCAAATAGATTGGTGGATATGCATACCTGAACCATTATCACCTGCCACAGGTTTGGGCATAAATGTTGCTGTTTTTCCAAAAGAGTGTGTTACCATTTGAACTACATATTTATATAGCTGAACGTTATCAGCTTGATTTACTAATGTACCAAAATACATTCCAAGTTCATGTTGACTAGGTGCAACTTCATGATGATGTTTTTCTACTTTAATTCCAACTTCTTTTAAATTTTTTAAATATTCTCCTCGCATGTCTTGTTCACTATCAACAGGAGGAACTGGAAAATATCCACCTTTGATTGGTGGTCTATGTCCCATATTTCCATTTTCATATTCTCTACCTGAATTATATGGACCTTCTTTACTATCAATCTTAAACCCACATTCATTCATATCATTTTTAATTCTAACATCATCGAATACAAAAAATTCTGGTTCAGGACCAAAAAATGCTTTATCACCAATTCCAGATTTCTTTAAATATTCTTCAGCTTTTTTTGCAACACCTCTTGGATCTCTTTCATAAGGTGTTTTCTTAATTGCATCTAAGATATCACAAAAGAGAACGACAGTGTTATGAGAAGCAAATGGATCTAGAAAAAATCTTGTTAAATCAGGTTTTAAAATCATATCAGACTCGTTTATAGCCTTCCATCCAGCTATTGAAGATCCGTCAAAAAATACACCATCATTCAACATGCTGTCATCGACAGCAGTAACATCCATAGTTAAATGCTGAAGTTTTCCTCTAGGATCAGTAAATCTCAAATCAACGAATTCAGCTTCTTTATCTTTAATAAATTTTAAAACATCTTTAGCACTCATAATTTCTCCTGTGTAATTCCTTGGTTGTAGTATCAAAAAAAGACTGATAGATAATGTTCTTTTACATAATAACACCTATGCATTTTTTACATAAGTGCGCGTTTTACAGGGTAAAAACTAACAATTTAAAGTTGAATTATGTCTATATTAGATAAAGAGCCAGTTATAAGGGTTAAAAAATATTTAAAAAAATATGACTCAAATTTGAATGTTATTTTACTTAATACTTCTGCCAGAACTGCTTTGGAAGCAGCAGCATCTTTAGATTGTGAAGTTGGAGCAATAGTAAAAAGTTTACTTTTTAAAGCAAAAAATACATTTATTTTATGCTTAGTAGCTGGAGACAAAAAAGGCTCATTAAATAAGATTAAAAAAATCTTAAATATTAAAGATGTATCAATGGCTTCTGCTGATGAAGTTAAAGATGTAACAGGTTTTACTATTGGAGGTGTTTCACCAGTTGGTCATTTGAAAGAAATTAATATTTATATTGATAATTCGCTAAAAAGATTTGATAATTTATATGCTGCTGCTGGTCATCCCAATTGTGTATTTAAAATTGACTATTTAAATCTACAAAAAATAACTCAAGGTTTAATTAAAGAAATTTCAGAATGAAACAGCCAAAATTATTAGATTATCTATTATTAACTTTACTTGCATTGATTTGGGCTTCTGCATTTTTTAATATAAAGATTGCAACTTATTCATTTGGACCTGTAACTATAGCTTTTTTAAGAGTTTTTTTTGGTGCGATACCTGTTTTATTACTTTGTTATTTTAAAAAGATAAAAATTGAGGCTTTTTCTAAAGATTGGCATTGGTTTGCAATGATTGGTTTTATTAATTTAGTTGCTCCATTTTTTCTAATAGCCTATGGAGTAAAATCTGTTCAAAGTAATTTAGCTGCAATATTGATGTCTACCACTCCTTTAAGTTCGACAGTGCTTGCACATTTTTATACAAAAAATGAAAAATTTAATTTTATAAAAACTATAGGAATTTTAATTGGATTTTCAGGTATTATATTTCTATTTTCTGATAATCTATTGATAGATGAAAATAACTTTACATCAGCATTATTAATTTTATTAGGCTCAACATGTTATGTTATTGGAGGAGTTTTAACTTTAAAAATTAGTAAGAAAAAAAATGAAAATGTAACAGGATCAATCTTAATTTGGGCGACAATTATTTTGATACCACTTGTAAGTTTTATTGAACAGCCTTGGCAACTAACACCAAGATTAGACTCCACTATTTCAGTCGTTTATCTTGGCCTTGTTTCAACAGGTATAGCTTGGTTGTTGAGATTTAGAATACTGGTTAATAATGGATTAATTTTTCAGTCACAGGTTTCTTATTTAATTCCAATTTTTGGAACAATATTAAGTTATATCTTTTTAAAAGAATTAATTACTTTTAAAGTATTAATTTCATTAATTGCAGTTTGTGTTGGAATTTATTTCGTAAGAAAAGCAGACTTTCAAAAGACTATTTAAGTTTAGAAAAAGCTTCAATATGTGATGGCCTTGTTTCACAACACCCGCCCAGAATAGTTGCGCCTGCATCTTTAAATCTTTTAGCAAAATCAGCCATCTTCGCAGGAGTTAAATCCTTGCGAATACCGAGTAATTCTTTTGGATTTTTTGTTTTTTTATTATTATCAAGTTTAGGAATAGGATTTGTTTTCACAAAACCGTTTAATTTAAAACCAAAAGGAATACCTAGATTTTTAATTTCAGAAAGATTTATTTGAAAATTTTCTGGCGAGACACAAGAAAGTGTTACACCAAGTAATTTATCAGTATCTAAATTATTTATTAGATCTGAAATTTTTTCACCACTTGGTAATTTTGTGCCTTCAGATATATGAATACCCACTAAATAAGGTTTATTAAATTTTTTGATACTCTCGATACCTATCTTAATTTCATTAATACTACTTAAGACATCAAAATAAAAAAAATCTATGTAAGGTTCTATTAATTTAGCTTGATCAAGAAAATCATTTCTGATTTCATTATCAGGCCTATTATCAGCTCTGTAAGTTAAATTTTGTGGGGGTAATCCACCTGCTATCAGCACATTTGGGAATTGATCTTTTGTTTTTTTTGCAATCTCACCGGCTTTTCTATTTATATATTCAAATTTATTTTCGCAATTGTTTTCAATTAAACGGATTTTTCTTGAGGCAAAAGTTGTTGTTACAATTACTTCAGCACCAGCTTTTATGAAATCAATGTGAGTATCAAATAAAAGTTTATGATATTTTTCATCTATTAATGCACTTGCACTCCACAATGTTCCTTTTGGCCTCATACCTCGTGCTAGGAGTTCTTGCCCCATACCACCATCCAAAATTCTGACTTTTTTAAAAAAATCTAAATTCATCATTAAGCAAATATTTTAAAACCCATTCTAATTGCAACAAAAATTACTAATATAGATGTTATAAGTGCTAATACTCTATTTGAAAAAATTTTAAGATTTAGAAAGTTCCCTAAAAGACCACCGGCTAAAACTGCAAAAAATAATGGCCAGTATAAATAGAATTCATTAAGAACGTTTTCTTTAGTTAATTGGCCAAAAATTCCAGATATTGAATTAATAAGTATAAACAATGATGCGGTAGTTACAATATTTTTAGGTTTATCTGCATTTAGTAAAAAAAGAATAGGGCTTAAAAAAATACCTCCTCCAATCCCCACTAACCCTGAAATCAAACCCAAAACAGATCCAATCAAAACTGAAATTAAGAAATTAATATCTTTAATTATAATTTCTTTTTCATAAGATTTATTGTTTACTAATAATAAAAAACCCGCAATTGTTAAAACAATAAATAATAAAATTTCAAATATTTCTTTATTAATTTCTAAAGTTCCACCAAAAAATGCTAAAGGAATTGAACCAATTAAAAAAGGAACTATCAATTTGAAATTATGATTCCCAGCTATTATGTAGTTAATAGAGTTTCCTGTAACAACAATTATATTACAAAACAAAGCTATGACTGGTAGAATATAGTAAGGAATGTCCCATATTAATAGTAAAGCTAAATAAGTAGACCCACCACCAAAACCAACACTTGAGTATAAAATAGCTGTTATAAAAAATAATATTGATAATATAATCATACAAATAAAATTTTATGAAAATAAATATTGCACTACTAACTGTAACAGATACCAGGACGATTGATAATGATAAATCTGGTGGAATTTTAGTTAATAAAATTAAAGAAGCTAATCATAACTTAATTGATAGAAAAATATGCAAAGATAACAAAGATGAAATAGTTATAATACTAAAAGAGTGGCTTAAAAATGAAAAAATTGATACTATCATCACAACAGGTGGAACGGGCTTAACTGGAAGAGATATAACTCCAGAAGCATTAGATGAAATTGCAGATAAACATATTCCTGGCTTTGGGGAAGTATTCAGAAATATAAGTTTAAAAACAGTTGGAACTTCAGCTATACAATCAAGAGCTTGTGCTGTTTTATCAAATGGAAAATATGTTTTTGCTTTACCAGGTTCATCTGGTGGTGTTACTGATGCATGGGATGGAATTTTAAAACATCAGTTAGATGTTAACCATAAACCTTGTAATTTTGTTGAGTTATTTCCAAGATTAAAAGAGAAATAATTATTTTTGGTATTTATCTTTCCATTCTGAATAAGGCATTCCATAAACATGCTCTCTTGAATCAGGATCTGAAATAGTAATTCCTTTTTTTTCCGCTTCTTCTCGATACCATTTTGACAAACAGTTTCTACAAAATCCTGCAAGATTCATTAAATCTATGTTTTGAACATCTTTCCTCTCCCGAAGATGATTTATTAATCTATCAAAAGTTGCAGACTGTAATTCTTTTTTTGTTTTATCATCCATAAAATTTTATATATAAATATCATATGAAACTTTCTGGATCCTATCAAATTAATTTATCTAAACAAAAAGTATGGGAAGCATTAAATGATCCTGAAATTTTAAAAAAAGCTATACCTGGATGTGAGGAATTTAAGAAAAATTCTGATACAGAGTTTACCGCTACGGCTACAAATAAAATTGGTCCTTTTAATGCTAGTTTTACAGGTGATATTGAGCTTACTGATCTTAATCCACCTAACAGCTATAAAATTACTGGCTCTGGCAATTCCCCAGTTGGTTTTGCATCAGGTGAAGCAAAAGTTAAATTAGAGGATCATGAAAATGGAACTAATCTTATTTATGAAGTTGAGGCGAATGTTGGTGGAAAAATTGCACAGGTTGGATCTAGATTAATAGATATGACAGCAAAGAAAATGGCGGATATATTTTTTGGTAAATTTTCAGAATTGATTTCAACTGACGACAGTTCATCTAGCGAACAGATGTCTGAAGAAAAAGTCGACCAAACAACCGAAGTTAAACCTAAAAAACAAAATCAAAAAATTTTAATTTACGCTGGTGTTGTGGCAATCTTAGCAATTTTGGTTTATTCGTTTTTTTAAAAACTTAGAAAAATCTTAATAAATAGAATTTAAATTTCTAGTAGAAGTAGAAATGATATTAAATTAGTAATTGCTTCTCCATATTACTTGTGGTGTACTTATAATCTAATCAGGAAGGAGACACTTGATGACAAAAGTAACATTAGAAGTAAATGGTAAAAAGGTCAGCAAAGAGGTTCCAGACCACACACTTTTATCAGTTTTTTTAAGAGATAATTTAAATTTAACAGGCACACATGTTGGATGTGATACGAGCCAATGCGGTGCTTGTGTAGTTCATGTAAATGGTAAATCAATAAAAAGTTGTTCTACGTTAGCAGCAGATATTGAAGGATCTAAAGTAACAACTATTGAAGGCTTAGCTAAAGATGGGAAGCTTCATCCAATGCAAGCAGCATTCAAAAAAACTCATGGATTACAATGTGGATATTGTACACCAGGCATGGTTATGAGTGCAGTTGATTTGCTTCAGACTAAAAAAAATCCAAGTGACCAAGAAATTAGAGAATGGCTAGAAGGTAATATCTGTAGATGTACAGGTTACCAAAATATTGTCGCTGCAGTAAAAGAAGCTGCAACAAAAATGTAATTTAACGAAAGGAAAAATAAAAATGGCAAGTTTAGTTGGATCTAGAGTAGAAAGAAAAGAAGATACAAGATTTTTACAAGGAAAAGGAAGATATACAGCAGATATTAATATAGCTAATCAGACATATGCAGTGTTTGTTAGATCTCCACACGCAAGAGCAAAGATTAAAAGTGTAGATACCTCAAAGGCTTTAAAATCATCAGGAGTTGTTGCTGTATTAACTGGTAAAGAAATAGCTGAAGATAAAATTGGAGGTTTGATTGCTGGTTGGGCAATAAGAAGTGAAGATGGATCTGAAATGAAAGTTCCCGCAAACCCACCTTTAGCGAAAGATGTTGCTAACTTCGTAGGTGAGCCTATTGCAGTTGTCTTTGCTGAAACTTTAGATGAAGCTAAGGAAGGTGCTGAAAAAGTAAAAGTTGATTACAAAGTTTTAAAAGCTGTGGTTGATCCAGCTGATGCAATGAAAAGCGATGCTATTCATGACGGTGTAGATAAAAATCTTTGTTATGATTGGTTGCTTGGAGATAGAAAAGCAGTTGATGAAGCTTTTGCTAAAGCTGATAAAATTATTAAAGTTGATTTAATAAACAATAGACTTGTTCCTAATGCAATGGAACCAAGAGCTTGTGTTGTAGATTATAATACAGCATCAGAGGAAATTACTTTATATACAACAAGTCAGAATCCACACTTGTCCAGATTAGTAATGTCAGCATTTGGTGGCGTTGCGCCTGAAAATAAATTAAGAGTTGTTGCACCAGATGTTGGTGGTGGATTTGGTTCTAAAATTAATGTTTATAATGAAGAGATAGTATGTAGCTGGGCTTCAAAAAAAATTGAACGACCAATTAAATGGGTCGCAGAAAGAACAGAGTCATTTTTAACCGACACTCATGGTAGAGACCACGTTACACATGCAGAACTTGCTGTAACTAAAGATGGTAAGTTTTTGGGATTTAAAAATGAAACTATTGCAAATTTAGGTGCTTATGCAAGAGTTTTCGGAACAGTTACGCCCACTTATTTATTTGGTCCTTGCGCCACAGGTGTTTACGTTATTCCTGCTGCATATTCTAATGTTAAAGCAGTATATACTAACACTGCTCCAGTAGATGCTTACAGAGGTGCTGGAAGACCAGAAGCAACTTATACAATTGAAAGATTAGTTGAAAAAGCTGCAATGGAATTAGGTATGGACAAAACTGAAATAAGAATGAAAAATTTTCCTACTCAGTTTCCGTTTAAACAAACACTAGTGCACACAGTTGACTCTGGTGATTATGTTGCTGGTTTAGAAAAAGCAAAACAGATGGCAGATTATGCTGGTTTTGAAGCTAGAAGAAAACAATCTGAAGCTAATGGAAAACTAAGAGGAATAGGTGTTTCATCTTATTTTGAAGCATGTGGTATTGCACCATCTGCAGCAGTTATGTCTTTAGGTTGTGGAGTAGGACTTTGGGAGTCTGCTGAAGTAAGATTTAATCCAACAGGACAGATATCAGTATTTACTGGTGCTCACAGTCATGGTCAAAGTCATGACACTACTTTTGCACAGATTGCAGCTGATGAGTTAGGTGTACCAATGGAAAATATAGATGTTGTTCATGGTGATACCGATAAAGGAACATTTGGAATGGGGACTTATGGTTCAAGATCATTAACAGTAGGTGGTATTGCAATTGTAAATGCTTGTAAAAAGATTGTAGAAAAAGGTAAAAGAGTTGCAGCAAAAATGCTTGAAGTAAATTTGGATGAAATTGAATTCAAAAATGGAGAGTTCGTTGCAATTAAGTCTAACAAGAAAAAGACTATAGGTGAAGTTGCTTTCGCTTGTTATCTACCTGGACAAAGAGATGAAATGAAATCACCAATACCAGAGGGTGATGAACCAGGGTTAATAGAGTCTTCTTTTTTTGATCCAACAAATTTTTCTTTTCCAGCAGGCTCACATATTTGTGAAGTAGAAATAGATCCTGATACTGGAAATGTAAAAGTTGAAAAATATACTGCCGTTGATGATTTTGGAAGAATAGTAAATCCAATGATCGTTGAGGGACAAGTTCATGGAGGAATTGCTCAAGGAATAGGACAGGCTTTGCATGAAAATACTCAATATGATGAAACAGGACAGCTAATGACTGCTTCATATATGGATTATACAATGCCAAGAGCTGATAATTTTCCTGAGTTTAACTTAGGTTTCACTTGCACTCACGCAACATCAAATCCTTTAGGAGTTAAAGGTTGTGGAGAAGCAGGTGCGATTGCTTCACCGCCAACAGTAATGAATGCAGTTATAGATGCATTGGGTGGTCAAGAAATTTCAATGCCAGCAACAGCTGAAAAAGTTTGGAAAGCTTGTAAGACAATGAAAAAATCAAACGCTAAAGCAGCATAGGAGGAAAATATGAAATCATTTAATTATCACGCACCAAAAGATGTTAAAGATGCTTCAAAGTTAGCTTCTTCTAATTCTGCTTTTTTAGCAGGAGGAATGACAACTATTCCTTCTGTGAAATTAGGATTAGCTAGCTACAAAGATATAATTGATATAAAAAATATTAAAAAATTATCAGGCATCAAAGTAAGTGGAAAGTCTGTAACGATAGGGGCTACCACTAAACATGCAGAAGTTGCTGCATCAAAAGATGTTAAAAAGGCTATTCCTGCTCTTGCAAAGTTAGCTGGAAATATTGGTGATGCTCAAGTGAGAAATAGAGGAACTATTGGAGGATCAATTTCAAATAATGATCCTTCAGCTTGTTACCCATCTGCTTGTATGGCACTTAACGCAGTTATTCATACCAATAAAAGAAAGATAGATGCAGAAAAGTTTTTTGTAGGAATGTTTGAAACTGCCTTAAAAAGTGGAGAACTTGTGGAAGCTGTAGAGTTTCAAATTCCAGAAAAAGCTGATTATCAAAAACACCCAAACCCAGCATCAAGATATGCAATAATTGGAGTGTTTGTTGCAAAACACAAAAAAGATGTGAATGTTGCTGTAACAGGGGCAAAATCTTGTGTTTATATTGATAAAGATTTATCAAAAAAATTAAGCTCTAATTTTTCAGTATCAGCGATTGAAGGTACGGAAGTAAAATCTTCGGGTATGAATTCTGATATGCATGCGTCTGCAGAATACAGAGCTAATTTGGTATCGCTATACGCAAAAAAAGCTGTTGAAGGTTGTTAGTTAAGATTTATATTTCACCAAATGAAAAATTCATTTGATGAAAAAATCTTAGAAGAAGCAAACGACTGGGTAAAAGCTAATCAAAAAGTTGTCCTAGCTACAGTAATTCAAACTTGGGGATCTTCTCCAAGACAAGTTGGTAGTAGAATGATAGTTAATGAGAAGGGAGACTTCTCAGGTTCTGTTTCAGGAGGATGTGTAGAGTCAGCAGTTGTAAGAGAATGCATTGGTCTTATTAAAGACAATAAACCTTGTAAAAAAATAGAATTTAAAGTTTCAAACGAAAGTGCCTGGGAAGTAGGCCTTGCTTGTGGTGGAGAAATCGCCGTCTATTTAGAACAAGTTAATTAATGAAATTACAAACATTAAAATCAATTATTGAAAAAAAGAAAAATAAATCTGAATTTGCAATAATTACTAATCTTAAAACTGGAGAAAGTGAAATTTTTGAAAAAGATAAACCATTAAGTAAAGAAATGCATGTTTATTTAAATCAAATTAATGAATTTTTTAAATCAAAAAAAAATGGAGTAATTGAAAATTCCGAAATTTTTGTTGAGACATACATATTACCAATAAAAGTAATTGTGGTTGGAGCAGTTCACATTGCACAATACCTGGTAGATTTTGCAAAGAGTTTAAATTTTGAAATTTCTATAATTGATCCTAGAGGTTATTTCGCATCTGAACAAAGATTTCCTGATATGAAAATAATCAACAAATGGCCAGATGAAGCTTTCAAAGAAATTGAAACAAATGAAAATACAGCTTTAATTGCTTTAACTCACGATCCAAAAATTGATGATCCTGCGTTACAACATGCTTTAAATAAAAAATTTTATTATATAGGCGCTCTTGGAAGTAAAAAAACTCACGAGAATAGATGTCAAAGATTAAAAGAAGCAGGTTTTAGTGATGATCAAATTAATTCAATTCATGGGCCGATTGGAATTAAGTTAGGTGGAAGATCTGCACCCGAGATAGCATTATCAATTATAGCCCAATTAGTTTCGGAAACTTACAAAAAATGATTAAAGCAATTTTGCTTGCCGCCGGTCAATCTAAGAGATTAAAATTTGAAAATAAATTAATTAAGTTATATAAAAAAATACCTTTAATAAATCATTCATTAAATGCATTACACAAAAGCAAAGTTAATAAAGTCATCATTGTTCTTGGTCATCAACATAAAGAAGTAAAAAAAATTATTAAAAAAAACAAAAAAAATATTTTTATTTATAACAAAAATTATAAAAAAGGTATGGCATCATCAATTAAAGCTGGTTTAAAAAAAGTATCTAGAAATGATAAAGGATTTATTATCATTCAATCAGATATGCCATTTATTAAGACATCAGATATTAATAAGATTTATAAATCAATTAAATCAAAAATATATCTAGTTCATGTCTTAAGATTTAAGAA
Organism: Pelagibacteraceae bacterium AG-404-P07; assembly: GCA_003216235.1. Taxonomy (GTDB): domain Bacteria; phylum Pseudomonadota; class Alphaproteobacteria; order Pelagibacterales; family Pelagibacteraceae; genus Pelagibacter. Next base: position 17,801 of record QCJE01000002.1, on the reverse strand, counting down.
TAAGATAGGTAATCCGATTGGTTTTGATATTTCACTTACAAAGAAATTTAAAAATATTAAAGGTAAATTTGGTGCAAAATTTATGGTTAAAAGACTTAAGAATAGAACAAAGTTTATTAAAACAAGTAGTGTAAAATCTTTTAAAGACTTTGATATAGCCTCAGATTTTAGAACTTGATTTATTAAAGTTAATTCTAAAAAGTAAAAGAATAATTAAAATTATTAAAAAAATAAGTGGTTTAAAGAATATTGTTTTGGATAACCAAATAAAGTGTAATACTCCAAAAATTGAGATTACATAAATTAACCTATGAAGTTTTTTCCAATTTTGTTTTAAAAGTTTTGTCATTCTATCTGATGAAGTAATTGCTAATGGTATTAATAAAAGCCAAGCAGAGAAACCAATAAATACAAATTTCTTTTTTAAGACATCATTAATTAATGGTTCAAAATCAAATCTATAATCAAGTCCAACATAACTAAGCATATGTATCGATGCATAAAAAAAGGTAAACAGTCCAAGCATTCTCCTAAATTTAATCCATTCTAATGATTTTGTAATTTTTCTAAGTGGTGTCATTGAAAGAGTTAAAAGAATAAAGATCAAAGTCCATTCTCCAAAATGATTTATGATCCTATCGACTGGTTCAGGACCTAATTTATTATTAAATAATTGATAAGTAATTATGTAAATTGGCCAAAGTGATAAAAAGAAAACAGCAGGCTTAAAATAGTTTCTCAATTTACTTTAATAATTTTTTTTTAAATCCATACCGCTATAAAGATTAGCTACTTCATCTCCATAACCATTGAACATTAAAGTTTTTATTCTTGGAGCTAATATACTTTCTCCAATTACCCTTTCAGTTGCTTGAGACCATCTTGGATGATCAACTTCAGGATTTACATTTGAATAAAAACCATATTCTCTTGGTGAAGCATTTTTCCAGGCAGTGTTTGGCATATTCTTAGTTAATCTAATTTTTACAATTGATTTCGCACTTTTAAATCCATACTTCCATGGAATGAATATTCTTAGAGGAGCTCCATTTTGATTAGGCAAAGGTTTACCATATAAACCTGTTACAACAGTTGTAAGAGGATGCATTGCTTCATCTAGTCTTAAACCCTCAATGTAGGGCCAGTTTAAAACTGGATATCTTTGGCCAACCATTTCCTCTGGATTATAAATTGTTTCAAATTCAACGAATTTTGCAGTTGGTTTAATCTCCACTTTGTTAAGCAATTCACTTAATGAAAAACCCAACCATGGAATAACCATAGACCAACCTTCAACGCATCTAAGTTTAAGAATTCTTTCTTCAGATTTAATAGCTAAAACTTCTTCAATTGAAAGTTCTAACGATTTTTCAACTTCACCTTCAATTTTTACACTCCAAGGTTTTGTGGTAAAATTTTTTGCTCTTCTGTGCGGATCGCTCTTACTAGTGCCAAACTCATAGTAATTATTATATGTGGTTATGTCCTGATAGCTAGTTGGCTCATTAAAATTACTGGCTTTAGAATTGATTAAAGGTACTGAACTTAAAGTTAGCGCACCCAAACCATAACCCATAGATTTAATAAATGATCTTCTTTTATTATAAATTTTTTCAGGTGTAATTTCAGAATGTTTAAATTTTTTCATTAGATATTGGATTTCCTTTTAACCATTCACTTTCTTCATTTTCATAATGTTCTTTCTTCCAAATCGGAGATCTTTTTTTTATTTCTTCAATAATATATCTTGATAGGACATATGCTTGATCACGGTGTTTACAAGCAACTGCGATAATAATACTTATCTCACCTAATTTAAGGTGCCCTTTAGCATGTTCGATAAATACAGCTTTGTCTTTGATATCTAATTTTTGATCTGCTTCATTGTAAATCTCCTCAAAACTTTTGATTACCATTTCGTCATGACTATCATATGTAATTCCTTTTACTGTCTTATTGTCATTAATATTTCTGACAGTGCCTAAAAAATAAATTGATGCTCCAAATTTAGAATTTTTAATAAATTTTTCAGCATTAGAGTGAAGTATTTTCTCTTTTTTTGAATCTACAATTTTTGTATGAAGCATTAACCTCCTCCGATAGGAGGTATAATACCAATCTTTTGATCTTTTGTGATTTTATAATTGTCGCTAATTATTTCATTATTTTCTGAACAAAATGATGAAGATTTTACAACTTTGATAAAGTTTTCATTACCTTGAAAATTTTTATCTATATATTTAATAATCTCATTACGCAAATCACTCATTGAAGCTTTATCTTGAACTTCAAGTTCCAAGTAATCTTTGTCACTAAAATCTCTACTAGCTCCGAATAATTCCAATTTTATTTTCATTTTTTTAATTTTGGTGAAAATTTTAAGTTTTCATTATTAAATTTAGGTTTATTTCTATTAATAAAATCATCCATAATTTTGATTTTTTCTTCCTCAAATTCTGCAACTTTTCTTTCGTTGAGATCAACATATAAAGCTAGAATTTCAATTGTTGAAGCTATAAATTTTTTCTCTTTATGTATCATTTCCATTTTATATTGAAGTCTTTTTTTATCGTGATCAAAATAAACACAATTGATATCAATTTCATCATTTAGCTGAAGTTCTTGATTATAAGTGATATAAGACTCAACAATCATAGTACTTTTTTTAGTTGTTTTTGCGGACTCTTCCCCCATTTTAAAAATATTATTTAAAGTATCTGCACCATACTTATCAAAAATTAAAAGATAATATGAAACATTCATATGATCATTGTAATCAATCCAATCTTTAATCACTTTTTGAGAACTTAAATAAACTGACATTAAATACTAAAAAATATTTTTTAGGAACTCAGGTAGGCCATCTGGATTTTTCCATAATCCGCTTTTTCCACCTTCTTTAATTAACAATTTGATGTTATCAATTTTTAAATGGGGATTAACTATTTTACTCAAATCATAAATAGTTATTAACGCAGCATTTACACCCATGATTGCTTCCATCTCAACACCTGTTTTAGCGACCGCAGATACTACACAAAAAACTTCAAGTGAATTATCTACTTCATTCATTATAATCTTAGTAGCAGTATGATCAATTGGAAGTGGATGACATAAAGGAATTAGTTCACTTGTTTTTTTAACTCCCAATACAGCTGATACCTCAGCTAAAGTAATTGGGTCTCCTTTAGGCATCTTTTTGTTTTTAATTAAATCAAAAACTTCTTTACCTACATAAATTTTTCCTGATGCTAATGCTCTACGAAATGTCTCTTTCTTAGATGAAACATCAACCATATTAAAAGAATTCTTTTGGAATATTTCTTTTGCCCAATCTTTAAGATCTTCTTGATTAACAATTTTTAAATTTTTCATTTAACCACCCGTTTTTGATAGATTTTTTGTTAACCCAGTTTCTCCAAGTTCAAGATAATGAGACTCTTTTTTAAATTTCATTTGTCCTAAAATTAAATCTTTCAACTCTTCGGTTTGATCATCTTTTTGTAATAAATGTCTTATACTAATTCCAGTATTTCCAAATAAACAAAGTCTTAAATCACCTTTTGATGTAATTCTCAGACGATTACATGATTTACAAAAATCTTTAGAATATGGTGCAATAATTCCAAACTTGCCTTTGTATTCTGGATTAATATAGTTTAATGAAGGTCCAGCATCATGGCCTAAGGTTTGATAAATCCACTTATTTTCATTTAAGTAATTTTTAAATATTTTAGATGAAATATGATATCTATTAAAATAATCTAAATTATCTCCAGTTTGCATCAATTCAATATATCTAAAATTTACTTTGTTAATTTTTATATATTCAGCCCATGCATCAAAATCTTTTTTAGATGCATTAACACCATTTAAAAGAACTGCATTAATTTTAATATTATCAAAATTTAAACTTTGTAAAATCTCTATACCTTTTAGAATTTCTGGCAATCTGTCATGTTTTGTAATATTTTTGAATGTTTCTCTGTCTAAACTATCAATACTGATATTAATTCCATCTAAGCCACTATCAATTAACAGCTTTGCTTTTTGATCAAGATGATAGCCATTAGTTGTAATAACAATCTTTTTAATAGATGTTTCATTTTTTAAAATTTTAACAATTTCATAGAAATCTTTTCTAACCGTTGGTTCTCCGCCAGTTAATCTAATTTTTTGAACTCCTAACTCTGAAAACCCTTTTGCTAATCTTCTTATTTCATCTATGTTGAGAAATTTTCTATTATCACTCTTATCTGCTTGATAACCATTAGGTAAACAGTATCCGCATTTGAAATTGCATACCTCAGTGATGGACATCCTTATGTAAGGAAATTTTCTTCCAAAATTGTCCTCTAAATGTTTCACACAATAAACTTATAATAGAATTTAAGATTAATAAATTTAAATGATTAAACACTTCCTTTAAAAACTAAATATTTCAACTACTGATTGCAAAACCTTTGATTGAATTAATTTTTTAATTTCACTTTTTCGTCGCACACTTTTTTGGTAAAATAAATCCTGTTTAGGGGGTCAAATGAAAAAAAAATTAAAAAAATTAAATTTATCTAGAAGAAATTTCTTAACTGGAACTGCAACATTAGCAGGTATTGCTGCTACAGCTTCTGTTGTTCCAATTACAATTGCTAATGCAAATCATTCAGAAGGAAAAAAAGGTTTACCTGATTTTATAAGTTGGAAAGATCGTGACGCTCTGATTGTGCATTCAGACAAAGGTATTGAAACTCATAGAAGTGCCATTGGTGAAAGTTTAATCACTCCAAATAGAAATATTTATATTAGAAATAATATGCCTACAATGACTGATGATCAAATTGGTGACAGAAAAAATTGGAAAGTTTCAATCGAAGGCGTAAAAAATCCAAAGACTTTTACATTAGCTGAATTACAAAAATTAGGTCACGCAACTATGGCAACGATTTTACAGTGTTCAGGAAATGGAAGAGGCTTTTTTAAACATAAACCAAGAGGATCTCAGTGGAAAACAGGTGCAGCTGCATGTGTGCTATGGACTGGAGTACCAATGAAAATAGTTGTTGAGGCTTGTGGAGGAATAAATAGTGATGCAGTGTATATGACATCTGCGGGTGTTGATCACGTACCAACTGGTTTAGATCCAAAAAAAGCAATGATAGAAAGATCTGTTCCTAAAAAAGTTTTTAAAGATGCGATGCTTGCATGGGAAATGAATGGCGTACCAGTACCGAACGCTCATGGTGGTCCATTAAGAATGGTAACACCTGGTTACTTTGGAATTAACAATGTAAAACATTTAGGAAAAGTGGCTTTTACCAGCAAAGAGTCTTCGGTAAAATACATGAAAAAAAGTTATAGAATTTCTCCAATAGGAAAAAAGGGATCGCAATATCCTTCATGTTGGGAAATGCCAGTTAAATCATGGATAACAAGACCTACAGATGAAACTGGAACTGTTAAAGCAGGAAAAGTTCAAATAGTTGGTGTGGCTATGGGTGGCACTAAAAAAGTAAGAAGTGTTAAGGTATCAGTTGATGGTGGCAACAGCTGGAAGAAAGCAAAATTTATCGGGCCAAATCTTGGCAAATTTGCTTGGAGACAATTTGTTTTAGAGACAACTTTAACAGCTGGAACTTATAATATTGCTAGTTTAGCTTCAAATGGTTCAGACAGACAACCAGAATTGAGAATGGAGAACAGAAGAGGATATGCTCATAATGGCTGGAAGGATCATAGCGTTAATATTACAGTAGTATAAAACTATAAAAAGTTTTAAAATCAGTTAATGAAAATTTTTAAATTTTTATTAATCACTTTTTTTGTATTCTTAGTTAACAATATAAATACTTTTGCTGATGAAGCAAAAATGAAAAAAGGATTAGAAATTTTTAATGAGACTGCTGCATGTGCTGCGTGTCATGTTTTAAAGGCAGCAGGATCTGAAGGTAATATAGGACCAAATTTAGATACAGTAAGTATGACGATTGAGTCTGTTATAGACATGGTTACTAATGGCTTAGGGGTCATGCCGGCTTTCGGCGAAGGTGAAATGTTAACCAAAGAAGAAATAGAAATAGTATCTTACTTTGTAGTTAATTCTGTTAATAAGTAATTTAACTTTACCTCCCGAAATTATGATAGGGAGGTAAAATTATTCTAGAATTATTTTCCAACCGGTCTATATGATCCAGCAGCTTTTGCAGCTTTTTCTGCAGCCTTGTTAAAATCAACAGCTTCCATAATACTCATATCTTCAATGGTACCTGTAGATTGCATTAACATTTTCATGCCAGCCATGGTCTCAAAATCTGATCCTTCAATAATTGCGATGAAATCATACGCACCTCTTAAAGTCATCATCTCTAAAAGTTTTCCACCTGCAGCCTCAGTTATTTTTCTTGCGGCCTCCTGTCTATTATCTGAAGGGTTCTTAACAAAACCAGCAAGACCTTGACTTGAGTATTTACCTAATACAACAAACTTCATATACACTCCTTTCTTTATTTAACAGAGTATCATTGTTATAAGATAATTTAATCTGAAAAAAATGCATAGTAGACACAACTTATAGTAATGTTAAATTAATTTATGTACGAAAAATTTGGACAATTTATCAATGGTAAGTGGCAACAATCTTCAGATAAGGGTACTTACGAAGTTATCAATCCTGCAAATGAAGAAGTTATAGGGCACGCATCTAAAGCAACCCCTAAAGAAGTTGAGGCAGCATTACAGTCTGCAGCTAAAGGGTTAGAAGTTTGGAAGAAAACTGCACCATGGCAAAGATCTTATATCATACGAAGGATTGCTGATAAGATGAGAGAAAAACAAGATGTCTTAGCAAAATGGATGACACTTGAAGTTGGAAAGCCATTGGCTGAAGCCAAGGGAGAGATTAATGGTGCAGCAGATATTTTTGAATGGAATGCCGAAGAAACAAAAAGAATTTATGGTCAAACTGTTGAAAGTAGGTTTGAAGATACAAGAGTACATGTTCATTACCAGCCAGTTGGTGTTGTAGCAGCACTATCACCTTGGAATTTTCCAGCTGTATTATCAGCTAGAAAAATTTCAACTGCCTTAGCAGCTGGTTGCTCTGTTATCATTAAACCAGATGTAATAACACCTGGTGTTGTTATGGAAATAATAGATATTTGTCGAGAATGTGGAGTGCCACCAGGTGTGGTAAATCTTTTATCAGGTGACCCTCCAAGTATTGCACAGCAACTAATAGCTTCAGATATAATTAAAAAAATTTCAATTACTGGATCATCAAGAGTTGGTAAACTTATTTTAAAGCAAGCTGCTGACAAGGTTCAAAGAGTAACTATGGAGCTTAGCGGGCATTCACCTTTTATTGTTTTTGATGATGCAGACATAAAAAAAGCCGCTGATATGGCTATTGCTGCAAAATTTAGAAATAATGGTCAAGTATGTATATCCCCAAATAGATTTTACATTCATGAAAGTAAAAAAGATGAATTTGTAAACTTGTTTATAGATAAAACAAAAAAATTAAAGATTGGTGATGGTATGGATCCTGAAACTCAATTAGGACCATTGACTACAAAGAAAAGATTAAATGAAATAGAAGAATTAGTTGAAAAAACTAAACAAGAGGGTGCTAAAGTTTTATATGGTGGAAAGAGACCAGCTGGATTTAATAAAGGATTTTATTATGAACCAACAATTTTTGATAATGTAAAAGATGATTACACAATAATGAAACAAGAACCCTTTGGACCATTGGTACCGATGCTTTCATTTAAATCTTTTGATGAAGTAATCGAAAGAGCGAATAATCACGAACTTGGTTTATGTAGTTATGTCTGTACTAATTCTATGGAAAAAGCACATCTTGCTTCTGAACAATTAGAAACTGGAACTGTCGGTGTAAATACTGGCATGATTGCAATAGCTGAAGCACCATTTGGAGGGATTAAACAAAGTGGATATGGTAGAGAAGGTGGCTCAAATGCAATCAAAGATTATTTAAATGTAAAATATACTCATATGGGATTGAAAGGATAAATGAAATTATTAAGAATAGGAGAAGTTGGATCCGAGAAACCTGCTTTATTAGACAATGAAAATAAATACAGAGATTTATCATCAATAATAAAAGATTTAGATCCTGATACTTTAAATTTTGAAACTTTAGAAAAAATTAAAGCAATAGACACATCTAAACTTCCAGTTTTAGACTCGAACCTTAGAGTTGGGGCATGTGTATCCAAACCATCAAAATTTATTGGAATTGGTTTAAATTTTAAAGATCACGCAGAAGAACAAAATTTACCAATTCCAAAAGAACCCATCATTTTTTCAAAATTTACAAGTTGTATAACAGGGCCAAATGATCCTATAATTGTACCAAAAGGATCTGCTCATACAGACTGGGAAGTTGAATTAGGTTTTGTAATTGGAAAGAAAGCAATTAACATAAGTGTCGATAAAGCTTTGGATTATGTCTTAGGTTTCTTTCTTGTAAATGATGTAAGTGAAAGAAATTTTCAAAAGAATAAAGGATTAACATGGGATAAAGGTAAAGGTTTTGACACTTTTGGTCCAATAGGTCCATATATTATTACAAAAGATGAATTACCAGATTTTCAAAAGCTACAAATGTTTTTAGATGTAAACGGAAAGAGAATGCAGACTGGTAATACTGAAAAAATGATATTTGATGTAAAAACTTTAGTGTCATACATGAGTTCTTGTATGAGTTTACATCCTGGTGATATTTGCTGCACTGGAACTCCTCCTGGTGTTGGAGAAAATATGAAACCACCATATTTTCTAAAAGGCGGAGAAGAAGTTGTTTTGGGTATTGATAAGTTGGGGCAACAAAAACATCAAGTTGTTCCTTATAAAGATTAATTATTAAAATTTAATGATTGAATTAACTATTGCTTTAGGAGCGGGTCTAATAAGTTTTTTATCTCCATGTGTTTTACCACTTATACCTGGTTATATTTCCTATATTTCAGGCAGTTCATTAAATGAACTAATTGAAAAAAAAAATGTAAATTTATTTCCAATCGTCTTGTTTACCATTGGATTTTCTATAGTTTTTATAATTTTTGGAGCAGCCTCAACCTTTTTAGGAAAAGTTTTATTGCAAAATTCTTATGAGTTAAGAATAATAGCCGGTTTAATTATTATTATTTTATCTCTTCACTTAATTGGAGTTATTAATTTAAAATTTTTGAATTACGAGAAAAGAATTCAAACAAATATTAGTAAGAATCTTTTTAGTCCAATTTTTATAGGTATGGCTTTTGCATTTGGATGGACACCTTGTATAGGGCCTATTCTTGGATCAATTTTAGTACTTGCATCAACCGAAGAAAGTTTAGCTCAAGGTATTTTACTTTTATCATTTTACTCGATTGGTTTAGCTATACCATTTATCTTATCAGGATATCTAATTCAAAAATTTCTTATATTTTCAAAAAATTTTAAAAAGAATATTAATAAAGTTTCAAAAATTGGTGGAATAATATTATTAATAACCGGAGTCTTAATAATTTCAAATCAACTACAAGCTTTAGGTTTTTATCTACTTAATGTGTTTCCTTTTCTACAGAATTTTGGATAATTAATATATGAAAATTTATCAAATAGACTCAAGTGCCAGAAAAGATGGATCAACCTCAAGAGCATTAGCAAAAAAATTATTAAATAAGATTAAAAAATCTGAAGATGAAGTAATTTATAGAGATCTAAATGATGAAATGGTTTTTGTTTCTGGATTAACAGAATCTGGAATGAATATTGATGAAAAAGATCAAAATGAAAACCATAAAAAAATGTTTAAACTCTCAGATCAATTGGTTAAAGAGCTTAAGGAAAGTGATGTGATTATAATTTCAGCACCAATTTACAATTATGGTCCACCTGCAACCTTAAAAGCATGGTCAGATTTGGCCGCAAGGGTTGGAGAGACTTTTAGATTTAAACCTAACGGTAGAAGAGAAGGTCTTTTAAAGAATAAAAGAGCTTATCTTGTAATTACTTCTGGAGGGACAAAACTTAATAGTGATGAAGATTTTTTGACTCCTTGGTTAAAATTTATTTTAAATTTTTTTGGAATTGAAAAAATTGATATTATTTGTGCAGATCAGATGGCTTTAGACTATGAAAAATCAATTAAAGATGCGGAAAAACAAATTGAAAATATTTCTTAAAAATTAAATTTTCTTTTCAAATGTTTTAATTTTCCCTCTGTACTATCATAATCAATATAACATCCTTGTAGGAAACGATTTCCTTCATTTGCATCATAGGTCGTTCTTCCATGGAGCAATCTGTAGTTATCTATCATCAATAAATCACCAGGTTTAAGCTTAAATTCAATTCTAAAATCATTAGAATTATAAAGTTCAGATATTTTTTTTCTTGCAGCATAATATAAATCTAATTTTTCTTTATCCATTAAAGGTACAAAATCTAATCTTGGGCTAAATCTTACTTGTTTAAATTCCCCAAGTTCATCTAATTGAATCATCTCAGCCCAATCTTCCAAAACCACACTTTGATCTATGAATTGAAATCTTACTTTTATTTCAGTTAAAATTTTATAATAGTCAGGACAATCTTTTTTTAATTGTTCAGTAACTGTGAAGCCATCAACTAAAGTTGATAACCCACCACTAACTTCATTTTCAATACAATGTAAAATTTGAATACAAGGGACTGGATTACGGTATGGATTATCTGTATGAGGTGCTAGTGGTAAAGAAGTATACGCTAAATCATTTGGGTTTGGCTTAGATTTAACGTTGAAAAACTCACCAAAGTTAGTTCTTCTTATACTTCCAATTGAGTTTGCAAAGTTGATAATAAAATTATTTTTAGTAGGAACTTTTGTAAAAATCACAAAACCATATTGATAGAAATTTATTAACGCTTTATACATTTCTTTATTTTCAAAAAAATTTTCACTAAATTCGAAATTATTTAAATCTTTTAACGATGAATCCCATTTAACTTTTTTAATGAATTTCACATCATTAATATTAGAAAATTCTTTTAGAATATTTTGTATTGCCAATTTAGTATGAACTCCGTCATTAAAAGTAATTTCTAGATATTCATTAGATTGATTTATTGAGTCAATTTTAATGTTTTTTTGAAGTTCTGTTGGATCAAATAATCTTTGTTGGGTTCCTTTGTCTACAAAGTCGTCCCCATTTACTCTTTCTCTTAGCCAAAAGGGATGTATTTCTTTTTTTAATCCCTCATTTTCAAAAAATACCTTATTATTTTCTAATTCAATTTTCATAATTTATTTAAATCATTATTTAAAATTTAGCTTTAATCAACAGGAATAAAATAGTAATAGTCCTTGTGCTAATGTTAAAATCTTCAGATTATAAAGCTTATTCTAAATTCATTGAGAGTTTGGCTAAAAAACTAACTAAATTCTATTATTCTAAATTGAATAAACCATTTAAAACATCCAATAAACTTAAAGGAAGAGGTTATGATCCAGTAACTAGTGCGGATAAAGCATTTGAAAAGTTTATTAGGAAAGAAATTAATAAAAAATTTCCTACTCACCAAGTGATAGGGGAAGAATTTGGTTTTAAAAAATCAAAGAGTGACTATTCTTGGGTAATTGATCCAATTGATGGAACGCGATCATTTGTTATTGGCAACCCAACATGGAGTAATTTAATTTCTTTAAATTACAAAGGAGATCCTATTTTAGGTCTTGCTAATTTCCCAATACTTAAAAAATATTATTTCAATACTTCTTTAAACTCAGCGTATGTTTCAGATAATGGAAAAAAAAGAAAAATAAAAGTTAATCGTAAAGCAATCTTTTCAAACATGAAATTATCAGCAGCATTTCATGGAAGTCTATCCTTAAATCAACAAAAAAAAATTCCTCAAATATTAAAACGAATGCAATTTCCTTGCTCAGATGCTTTAAGTTACTCTCATTTTGCTGAGGGTAAACTTGATGTTGTTATACAATGTGGAAATAAAATTTGGGATATTCATGCTTTGATACCTATTATTAAATCTGCTGGGGGTATAGTAACAACTTGGAAAAATTTTGATGCGAAAAAAGCTGGAAATATAATTTGTTCAGCAAATAAAAATCTTCACAAAAAAATGCTCAAAATTTTAAAACCTGTTTCTAAGTAGTTTTTCCAAGTGTATTAAGCAAAATTACACCAACAATGATTAATGCTATTCCAATGACTCCATACAAATTTGGTATTTGATTATATTTAAAGACTCCAAATAAAGTGACCGCAGTAATAGTCAATCCTCCATATGTTGCATAAGTAAAACCAACGGGAATAATATTCATAGCTTTTGATAAACAAAAAATGCAGGCTACTATTGAAATTGCACAAAAAATGGTTGGTCCCAGATTTGTAAATCCATTAGTAGATTTTAAAAAACCATTAGAAGTTATTCCAAGAATGATAGCCAAAAGAAGAAAAATATATCCAGATAAATTTGTCATAAATTTAACCTGTTTTACCAAGTAGGTTTACTATCAATACTCCTGAGATAATCAAAGCCAAACCAATGATAGTATAAAGATCTGGTATTTGATTAAATTTATATATTCCAACAAGTGTTGTAGCTATTATACATAGACCTGCAAAAGAAGCATAAGTTATACTAACAGGAATAGTTTTCATAACTATAGACAATGTAAACATACAGCCAACTATTGTTATTGCCGTTAATAAACTTGGCATTAATAATGTAAAACCATTTGCACCTTTGGCAAAACCATTCGCTGCAGTACCTAAAATAACTGCAAGAATAAGGACTATATATGCAACAATGTTACTCACAATTAAAGATTATTATTATTTAGTAATTTTATCTACAAATTTTTTGATTGGTGGACCAAGAACAAGTGCAGCTATTATTGCTATAGGCAAACTTACTGACCATGCTTTTAAAAATCTATTAATATACTTGTCATCCATTCCAGTGTTAATATAAGTTATTATAAGAGTCATTAGTAAACTCATGCCAAAACCCATAATTAAAATGAATATGAAATCAAAATATTTTTTTGAAAACATTATTTAGACATTGGAGTAGCACCAGTTTCTAAACTAGTAATCTTTCCATCTTTATATCTATAAACTGCCATTACAGCTTCCACATTTCCATCATTAAAAGTTACGATTGAATGATGTACACCAACTTCATCATTTTCATACACGATGCGAGCTTTATCTTGGTTTATATCACCACTCATTGCCCATTTAATTACATCAGCTTTTCCAAGAGAATTTCCTGATTTATGCATTGTGAACTTAAAATCATCATGCAAAAGCTCATTCATAGTTGCTTCGTCTTTCTTATCTATTGCATCAGTGTATCTTTTTAATATCGACATTATTCACCCCACATTCCGTGAAACTCATAAACAATAGCTGGTTCATTTCCCACTACCCATCCATCGTGTCCTGGCTGAATAGCATATGCGTCTCCAGATTTATAAGTTATTTCTGTTCCGTCATTATGTTTTGCACAAACAGCTCCTGAAACAATTACACCAAGATGTGTTGCTTGACAGCTATCACCCCCAACTGTTGGTTTAATATCTTTTGACCATTTCCATCCAGGTTGCAATGTAAGTTTCATTACCCTCTGGTTTCCAACTTTTACAGCTTCTATTTTTGCGTTATTAAAATTATCATTAACCTCGTCTGCTTTTTCGAAAGATTTTACTTCTACTCCTGCCATAACCCCTCCTTTTATTTAAACGTATATTTTATCAGCTAAACCGTAACAAAGTACAGCACTTAAAATAGTTAAAAATAAAGGGGCATAAATCGCTTCATCCGAAGTTTTATCTGTATGTCCAAGTTTGTTTATTTTTGTACTATAAAAACCAACTATAAATGCTGACAAATTTTGCAAGAATATTAGATTAAAGAAAGCCCAAGTAGCCTCTAAACCATTTGGTCTGATGAAACCTACATAAATTGCCATTACAGTTGATCCAATAAATATAGATCCAAAAAATCTAACAATCCCAGCACCTGTATCATGCATTCCATATTGATTTAAAAAAGATTGTGTTTGAAACACACATCTAAATCCATAGTAAGCAAAGCCAATAAAGTGAATTAGAAATACAGCTAAGTAAATTATTCCATTAAATTTTTCTATCATATTTTAAATTCCTTAACTGAATATTGGTCTAATCTCGTCTTCAATAGTCCCTTCTATTGCAACTTCTTTTAATTGCTCTAAAAGTTTTATATATTCAGGATCTGCAGACATGTTAGCGTCAGCATCATTATCACCTTCAAACATAGTTCCAATTAAAGTTTCTCTTATTGTTCTTGGGTCTCCACCCATTTGAAAAGAAAAATAGACATCATGGTTAGGATAATGTTTTTTTCTAACTGCAGCCAAACCTTTCCCAATTTCCATTGCTTTTCCTAAGCCGTCGTCTTTTACTCTCATTGTTCTTGTGTAAATTACTTTCATTTTTTTCCTATTTTACTTTTGTTAAATCATAGATTGAATAGCTATCTAAAACAGCATCCATGATAGGTTTTGATACTTCAGTTCCTTCAATAAATTTGTGTAATGCAGGTTCATCAGTACAAAATATCTTGAACATTACAGTGCTTTTATCTGGGGTTACCGTTCCAATAGTTTTTTCTACTACTGCAACTTTAGCTCTTTCTGCTAAGCCCTCTGGTGATTGCATAAATCCCATAAATTTTTCAAACATACCTTCTTTTAATTTAGCCACCACCAACATTTCTTTTTCCATTTTTTTCTCCTTGTTTATTAATATATTCCTGATTCTGCTATTTTCTTAATTTCATCTTTAGATCCAGAAATTAATTTAAAGATAAATTCATCACATTTTTTTGTTGTTTTTTCTTCATATGGTTTACCGTAACGAATATCGACAACTTTTAATAATTCTTCGTTAAGTTTTTCTTCCTTAACACCTTCCTTTATCAAATAAGAATTTAAAAACTTTTTAGCTGCGAAAGAGTGAACAATCTTGTCTAATTCAAGCTCTCCTTGGGGTATCATGCTATTAGCATAATAAATTCCGGTACATTCTATTGTTTTCTCTTTATCTGCTTTGCTTAAATGACCATCTGCTAATGCAGAAAATGTAAAGAATACAAACAATAAAGTTAAAATTATTTTTTTCATAATTAATATAAAGTTTGAATTACTTTTTTGACTCTTTCAGCTCCATTTGGAACCAAAGCTTCTACAAATGTATGACATTTATCGGTTTTAGCTTTATCATATTTAGAGCCGTAATGTTTATCTACTGCTTTATTAACTCCCTCATCCCATTCTTTTTCAGGAATGCCTATTTCAAGAGCATATGTTTTAAGGACCTTGACAGTTGATATTGATTTTTCTTTCATGGCGTATTCAAATGTTTCACCAGAGGGAAGAAAGTAGTTAGCCATATAAATACCAGTGCAAT
The DNA here is from genome assembly GCA_003216235.1 of Pelagibacteraceae bacterium AG-404-P07. Taxonomy (GTDB): domain Bacteria; phylum Pseudomonadota; class Alphaproteobacteria; order Pelagibacterales; family Pelagibacteraceae; genus Pelagibacter. Next base: position 2,338 of record QCJE01000002.1, on the reverse strand, counting down.
CCCAAGCTTTAGACTTGTCGTTGTCACTCATACCAGCAATTGATGAGGTAGAAATTAAAATTGTAAAACAGTAGGTGGCAAAGATTTTTAAAATATTTTTTAGCATAAGATCTCCATATCTGGTTAATAAAGATCTCCGCTAATCTTTATTTAATTTTAAATTAATTAATTATAAAATAAAAAAGTAACAATTTTGTTACATAGCAGCTATGCGATATTATAGCCAACTAGGGATAGGTAGTTTTTTTTCTTGTAAAAATGATTTGTTAAACATCTTAGAGTTGTATTTATCTGACTTGTCGCAAAGAATAGTGACAATAGTTTTTCCTGGACCTAACTCTTTTCCAAGTCTAATTGCTCCTGCAATATTAATTCCACAGCTTGTTCCTAAGCTTAAACCTTCATTTTGAATTAAATCATAAAGAATAGGGAGAGCCTCATGATCATCAATTGAGAAAGCGCCATCAATTTTAGCATTTTCAAAATTTTTAGTAATTCTACTAGAGCCAATTCCTTCAGTAATTGAATTTCCCTCAGATTTCAATTTGCCATTTTTAATATAATTATAAAGAGCAGAACCTTTTGGATCGGATAAATAGATCTTTATATTTTTATTCTTTTCTTTAAGAGCATTACTAACTCCCGAAATAGTTCCGCCTGTTCCTGATGAACAAACAAAACCATCAACTTTACCTTTAGTTTGATCCCAAATTTCTTTTCCAGTTCCTTCATAATGACCTTTTGCATTAGCGGTGTTATCAAATTGATTAGCCCAGACAACTCCATTGTTGTTAGAGGGTCGTAATTCATCAGCCAGCCTTGCAGCAACCTTTACATAATTCCCATCATCTTTATAAGGTTTTGCTGGAACCAACTTTAATTCTGCACCTAAGTTTTTTAATGTATCTTTTTTTTCTTGAGTTTGATTATCATTCATTACAATAATTGTTTTGTAACCAAGTGAATTACCTAATAGACCTAAACCAATACCAGTGTTACCAGCTGTACCTTCAACAACAATACCGCCTTTTGAGATTAACTTTTTATCTTGAGCATCTTTGATTAGTGCTAATGCAGCTCTATCTTTAACTGAACCACCTGGATTTAAGAATTCAGCTTTTCCATAAATATTACATCCAGTTATTTCAGAAGCTGCTTTTAACTTTATAAGAGGGGTATTACCAATTGAGTCGATAAAATTATTTCTAATGCTTGTCATTATTCTTTTTCTTCATCAGTAACAGCATAAGGTTTAAATCCTTTTGTAGCATCACCAACTTTTTTAGCAGGAATGCCTGCCATAACAGATTTTTCAGGAACATTTTTAGTTACTACTGAATTAGATCCAATTAATGAATTTTTACCTATTGTTATAGGACCTAATATTTGTGCACCAGACCCAACAACAACATTGTCCTCTAAAGTTGGATGTCTTTTCATATCTCTTTGGTCATTTGAATTAATACTTGGTGCGATTCCACCTAAAGTAACATTGTGGTAGATAGTAACATTGTCACCAATCTCTGAAGTTTCTCCAATTACTACTCCCATACCATGATCAATTAATAAATTTTTTCCAATTTTTGCTTTTGGATGTATTTCTATTCCTGTTAAAAATCTCGCGAATTGAGAAATAATTCTTGCAACTAAATCAAATTTAGCAACAGCAAAAAAATTTGCAATTTTATAAAATAAAATAGCCTTAACACCTGGGTAAGTTAAGATTAAACTTAACTTAGATTTTGCCGCAGGATCTCGGTCAATTATAGATTGTAAAAAATCATTCATATTTTTTGGGTTTTTCTAACAGTTGATAAAAAAAAGTATATACTTTATATAGTAATCAAATACTTAATTTAAAGAGGGTTAAAATGTACAAAAATACAAATTGTTTCCACTTAGCTATACCATGTGGAGATTTAGAGATAGCAAAGAAATTTTACAGCGAAACTCTTGGCTGCAGACTTGATAACTCTGCTCAAGAATGGGCTGATGTTGATTTTTGGGGAAATGAATTAACTCTTCACGCAAGTGAACATAAGCTAGATAACGAAAGACATGATGTTGATATGGGAAATGTTTCTGTTCCTCACTTTGGAGTTCATTTATCTAGAAAAGACTTTGACACTCTTAAAAAAAGATTAAAAGAAAAAGGTGCAAAATATTATGATGAGCCTTATTTAAGATTTAAAGGCACCAAGTATGAGCAAGAAACTTTTTTTGTAAAAGATCCTAACGAAAATATTTTAGAGATTAAGACATTAACTGCTAACGCAGAATAATTTTAATCTTAAATGGAATACCTAATATTAGGTTTCTTCACTGGGCTTAGTTTGAT
>QCJE01000001.1:85000-109239 GCA_003216235.1 Pelagibacteraceae bacterium AG-404-P07 | reverse complement strand
ACTAGTTTTATGACTTTATTGAGTCGAATACCGATCTTTCCACTCTATTATTCTGGTAAAACAAAATTTATGCCGATACATTGCTCAGATCTAACAGATATTATCTATAATGTTATTTCAAAAGAAGGATATCCTAATATAATTGAATGTATTGGTCCCGAAACATTTTCTTTTAGAGAAATATTAGAAAATCTTTTAAAATTAATGAATAAAAAAAGAATTTTATTACCGCTGCCTCTAACTTTTGCTAGTTTGTCAGCAAAAATTTTACAATTATTTCCATCACCTTTAATTACAGAAGATCAACTTAGATTATTGAAATATGACAACATAGCTTCAGGAAAATATAAAACTAATTTTGATGTAGGTTTGGCAAGTAATAAATTATTTAATCAAGAAGTTAAAAAATATTGTTACATGTGGAAAGAAGGTGGTCAGTTTTCTATTGAAACAGAAAAAAATGTTAAAAATTCTTAAGCAGATTTTATTTTTTTTTCTATAAATTCTGGTACTTCATCTTTTTCTATCGCATCTTCTTTTTTACCTTTTGGTTGGTAAGCATAAAGAAGATGTAATTTGCAATAAGAAAAATCTTTTAGAGATGATCTTCCACAAAAATAAAATAATTTTTCATTTGGATGTCCTATAGGCCATTTACATGAATTTTCATCAAGTTCTTCCAATTGTTTTGGATTTTCAGGCTCGAAATCTTTTTCTATAATTAGTGACTGAAATCTGCTTTTTCTACCTCTCTTAGATTTTGTATTTTTTTCGGTATAAGAATTTTCAAAGTTTTGATTAGAAGTAGCAGTTCTTGTTTTAATTTTAGCAGAAAGGTTTAATCTATGAGCTTTTCCTATAACTGCATTTCTGCTGATTCCTCCAATGATTTCAGCAATTTGACTTGCAGTATTTCCCTTACCCCATAGTTCTTTCAATTTATTTACTTTTTCGTCTGTCCAGCTCATGTTTACTATATAATGTGTTAATTATTTCTATATACACAATATACTGATATAAAATCTAATTAAACAACTATTTAATTAGAGTTATCAACAATAATTTAATTAATGAATTTATTTGTGTATTCAATTCTGACTTGTATTAAATATTTTGTTTATACAAATTTTAATTAAAAAAAATATGAGTTATTTAGCAAAAAATTATAACAGAAAAAAAATTTCATTTATAAGAGGCAAAGGTTCTTATCTTTTTACTTCAGATGGAACTAAATATTTAGACTTTGTTCAAGGTATAGCAGTTAATAGCTTAGGTCACACAAATTTAAAATTAGTCCAAACTATAAAAAAACAATCAAAAAAATTATGGCATATATCTAATGCTTTTCAAATACCTGAAGGAGAAAAATTGGCCAAAAAGTTGTGTCAAAAAACTTTTGCAGATTATGTAATGTTTCAAAATAGTGGTGCTGAAGCTACTGAAGCGGCAATTAAAGTAGCTCGAAGATATTATTATTCAATTGGTAAACCTAAAAAAAACAGAATTCTCTGTATAAAAAACTCATTTCATGGAAGAACAATAGCTACTATTTTTGCAAGTGGATCAAAAAAAATGACAGAGGGCTTTGGTCCAACAGTTCCTGGATTTGATCATATTAATTTTAAAGATATAAAGCCAAGATTTCCGAATTTAAGAAATAAAATTAAGAAGAATACAGCTGCTATAATGGTAGAGACAATTTTGGGCGAGGGTGGTATCAAACAAATTCCTGATAAATGTCTTAAGTATTTAAGAAAGATTTGTAATCAAAAAAAAATATTATTGATTTTAGACGAAGTACAATGTGGGATAGGTCGCAGTGGAGATTTTTTCGCATTTGAGCAATCAAAAGTAAAACCCGATATTGTTCCAATAGCAAAAGGTATTGGTGGAGGTTTTCCAATAGGCGCTGTTTTAATGAATAAAAAAGTTGCATCGGGAATGACACCAGGTAGTCATGGTTCAACTTTTGGAGGCAATCCATTAGCCATGGCTGTTGGAAATACAGTTATAGATATAGTTTCTAGTAAAAAATTTTTAAATAATGTAAAGAAATTATCAAAACATTTTTTATTAAAATTAAATCAATTAAAAGAAAAATATCCAAATATTATTAAAGAAATAAGAGGTAGAGGTTTTTTGATTGGAATAAAACTTCATAAAGATCAAGCAAAGTTTATTCAGAGTCTGATGGATAATAAATTACTAACTATACGTGCTGCAGAAAATGTTGTTCGAGTATTACCTCCTTTGAATGTTAAAAAAAATGAGTTAGATCAAGCTTTAAAGATTATAAATAAAGTTTGTTCAGAATTAAACTAGAATGAAACATTTTATAAATTTAAAAGATATTCCAAGCAAAGATTTAAAAAAAATCATAATTGATGCTAAAAAGAGAAAACATTTAAGAAAAAAACTTAACAATCTTGAAATTGATAAAGATGCACCCTTAAAAGGAAAATTATTAATTCAGATGTTTGAAAAATCAAGTCTTAGAACTAGATTAAGTTTTTATTTAGCAATCAAACAACTTGGTGGTAGCGCCTTAACACTCAGACCAGATGAGCTACATTTATCTAAAGGAGGCGAGAGCATTGAAGATACAGCCAAGATATTATCTAATTTTGGAAATGCTTTTATGCTAAGAACAGATAGCGATGAAAAATTAGAGGAATTTAAAAAATTCTTGTCGATTCCTATAATTAATGGCTTAAGTCCCTCAGCTCATCCTACCCAAATTTTATCTGATATTTTTACAGTTGAAGAAATAAAAAAAAGATCAATATCAAAATTGAATATAACTTGGATAGGAGATGTCAATAATGTTTTAAATTCATTAATTGCTGCATCAATCAAGTTTTCATTTAAATTAAATATTGGTTGCCCAAAAAATTATTATCCAAACCAAAAAATTATGAATTATATTAAAAATAATACAAACAAAATTTTTATCTATAATGATCCAAAAAAGGCAGTAAAGGCTGCTGATGTTATTTTTTCTGATAAAGTAATATCATTAAATGACAAGGTTAATAAAAAGAAAAAATTAAGAGATTTTAAAAATTTCAAAATTAGTAAAAATCTTATGAAACTATGTCCAAAAGCTATATTCTTACACTGCCTTCCCAGAGGAACTGAGGTTGAAGAGAATGTTTTTAAAAGTAAACAATCAAAAGTTTGGCAACAAGCTATTAATAGAGTTCATGTTCAAAAATCTATATTGCTTTATTGTCTTGGAAAATTACGGTAGCGGTAGCGGGTTATCAGAATTCTGATTTAGATATAAAATTACCGATGCTCTATCTTTTTCTTTTCTAAGTCCGGCAAATGCCATTTTAGTGCCTTTAATCCATTTTGCTGGCTTTATTAAGTAACCATTTAATTCTTCAAAAGTCCATTCTTTTCCATACTCAGAAAGTGCTTTTGAATATTTATAATCACTCACTGAACCTATTTTTCTAGAAACAACATTGTATAATGCAGGGCCTATTGCATTCTTACCTCCCTTAGCAATCGAATGACAAGCAGCACATTTTTTAAAAACCTTTTCTCCTGTATCAAGATCTCCCATTGCCATCAAAGCTGCGATGTCAATTTTTTCCTCAGGTACTTCAGAGTTAGATTGTGCACTAGTGATAGCTGCTTGTTCTGCTTCAACAGCGTACCCGGGTATTTCAGGTTTCTCCACATGGAATATTATATCTGAAAGTTTTCCAATACCGATTATTAGAAGGGCAACCATTAGTATTGCGGCAACTATTTTATTAAGTTCAAAAGAATCCATATAATTTAAATTATTTGAACGTATAACACTATAAATAAAAAATTGCTTATATATTTTATTGTACAATTTTGCCTCTGTTTATATTGTAGTAATTAATAAAAAAGACCAATGAAAACATTAATTATAATTCCCTCAAGGTTATCAGCTACAAGATTGCCTGGTAAACCATTGCTAAAAATTAATGGCATTTCAATGATTTCTAACGTTTTTAAAAAAGCAGAAGAAGCAAATATTGGAGAAGTAATAGTTGCTACAGAAGATCAGGAAATAATTGATGATGTAAAACAAAATGGTGGTCAAGCAATCTTAACTAAAAAGAGTCATAAAACTGGTACAGATAGAATTTATGAGGTTTTACAAAAGCTCAATAGCACAAATATTGATTTAGTAATGAATCTTCAAGGAGATGAACCATTAATGAATATAGATGATATTAGAAATTTAAATAATCAAATGATAAAAAACCTATCTCATTTGGGAACTTTAGCCGCAAAAATTAAAGACAAGAGTCTGCACGATAATCAAAATGTTGTTAAAGTCATAACAAAAGAAAAGTTAGATAATTTGAATTTTCCAGAAGCAATAAATTTTATAAGAAAAGTTATAAAGAAGAGTGAAAATATTTATCATCATTTGGGCATATATTGTTATCAAAAAGAAATACTAGAAAATTTTGTTTCTTTTAATCAATCTCCTAATGAGTTAAAGAATAAATTAGAGCAACTTAGAGCACTAGATAATAGTATTAAAATTAATGTAGCTCTTGCTAAATCATCACCAATTGGAGTTGATACAGAAGAGGATTTTCTAGCTATAAAAAAAATTATGGAATATAAATCGTAATGAGTAAAATTTATTTTCAAGGAACCTACGGTGCTTATTCACATTTAGCTGCCCTGTCTATAGATCCCGAAGCAGAAATTATACCTTGTAAAACTTTTACTGAATGTTTTTCTAATGCCTCTAAAGACCCAAGTTCCAAAATAATAATACCAGAGTCCAATAGAATTACCGGGAATATTGGAATAGAATATCTAATATTTCAATATAGACTTAATATTTATTCTGAATATTTTCAAAAAATTGAGCATAATTTGTTAGCAATACCTGGTACAAAAATTTCAGAAATTAAAAATGTTTACTCTCATGCCCAGGCTTTATCACAATGTTCTAATTTTATTAAGTCAAAAAATTTTATTGAACATGTGAGTGCAGATACGGCAGGTTCGGCAGAAATGATTTCAAAAAATCAAAATAAAAAAGATGCTGCAATAGCATCAACTTTGAGTGCTAAAACTTATGGATTAGAAGTTATTGAAAATAATATTGAGAATGAAAAAGGAAATCTTACAAGATTTTTGATAATGGGAAAAAATATATCTCAGCCAGAATTTGAAAATAAAAAATATATTACATCTTTTTTATTTAAACTTAAAAGTAAACCTGCAGCTCTTTATCAATCATTAGGTGGATTTGCTATTAACGGAGTTAATTTGACAAAATTACAAAGCTATCCTGAAAAAAATTCTTTTGACTCTTATTTTTTTCTTTGTGATTTAGATGGTCATATTGAAGATAATAAAGTTCAAAAATCTTTAGAAGAATTAGGATTACATTGTGAAGATTTTCACGTCCTAGGTGTTTTTGAAGCTGATAAAATAAGAGAAAAATAAATTTTAATCTTTTGTTGTGGATTAGAAATTATTACTGCTATAATAGTTTTGGAGGCTAGGGCGTTTGCTGCATGAACCCGATCAGATCCTAACGGAAGCAATCGTAATGACAGTTTCACGGGTCTAGTCTCCTAAGGAAAAATAAATGAATAATAACAATAAAGTTTTAGCACTTAAGTATAGACCTCAGAATTTTGAGGATTTAATTGGTCAAGAAATTACTTCTGAAACAATTATAAATTCAATCAAAGCAAATAAAATTCCTAATGCATATCTTTTCACTGGCATTAGGGGAGTAGGTAAAACAACACTAGCGAGAATTATAGCGAAATCTCTTAATTGTAAAAATGGAATAGAAAATGTATGTAAAAAAGATCATTGTGATAATTGTATTGCTATATCAAACTCAAGTCACATTGATGTTTTGGAAATGGATGCAGCTAGCAAAACAGGTGTAGATGATGTTAGAGATTTGATCGAGTTTTCACGATATGGTCCAACTTCATCTAAATATAAAATATTTATTATTGATGAAGTTCATATGCTAAGCAAGCAAGCCTTCAATGCTCTGCTAAAAACTTTAGAGGAACCTCCAGAATATTTAAAATTTATATTTGCAACTACAGAAATAAAAAAAATTCCTGTTACAGTAATATCCAGATGTCAAAGATATGACTTATCTAGGATTAAATCATTAGAATTATTTAATTTTATTAAGAAAATAAAGGATAATGAAAAGGGTAAAGTATCAGATGACGCTCTTAAACTAATTGTAAAGATTTCAGAAGGTTCTGTCAGGGACGCATTGTCATTATTAGATAGAGGATTATTAAGTTTAGATAAAAGCAAAGAACTTGATTTAAAAGAAGCACAAAAAATATTTGGGTATTTTGACAAGTCACAATTAATAGATATTTTTGAATTGGTTTTACAAGGAGAGGAAAAAAAAGTCATTGAAAGTTACAGAAATATTTACGATCAAGGTGTAGAGCCAAAAGTTTTTATAAATGATTTCTTAGAATTGATATATTATTTCAAGAATATAGATTTATTAACATATGAAGGAAACAATTTTTCTCTTAATGATGAAGAATTTTCAAAAATAAAAGAAATTTCAAAGGGGATAGATAATCAAAGTTTAATTCTTTTTTGGCAATTTACAATTAGAACGATTACAGAATTGGATATCGTATCTAATCAAAATTTATCTGTAGAGATGTTTTTAATTAGATTAATTTATTTAACATCTTTAAAACCATTAAAACACGAAAATAATAATTTCCAAAAATCTTTTGAAAAAAATGTTGAAGAAAAAAATAATTTATCTGACTTAAAAACTGAAACAGTTAATCAAATTAAAAACATATCTCAAAATAGAAAAATTGAACCTAAAAATGAAAAAGAAATTAAAGCTGAAGAAACAATTTTTATTAATTCATTTGATCATCTTTTAAAAATTTGCAATGAAAAAAAAGAAATTAAACTTAAATATGAACTTGAAAAAAATGTTAATCTTGTTCATTTTGCTAACAATAGAATAGAAATATCTTTTAATGACAATCTTGATAAAAATTTTGTTAAAGATCTTTCTACAAAACTTTTTGAATGGACTAACAAAAGATGGATCATTACTTTTAGTAAACTCAAGGGTGAGGCATCTATAAAAGAAAAAGAATTAAATAAAAGAAATGTATTAATAGAAGATGTTAAAACATCAAAATTATATAAAGAAGTTCTTCAAAAGTTTCCTGATGCAAACTTAATTGAAGTTAACAAAAAAAAAGAGAATGATTAAATGACAGATTTTTCAAAAATTCTAGATAAAGCTAAAGAACTTGAATCCAAAATGAAAGAAAGTCAGGAAAAAATCAAGAAGATAAAAGCAGAAGGTATTTCAGGATCAAATTCAGTGAAAGTAATTTTAAATGGTGAAGGAGAAATGGAAAAAATTGAGATACTTGATGAAATTTTAAAAGAAGAGAAATTGATAATTGAGGATTTAATAGTTGCAGCTCATAATAATGCTAAAGCTCAATTAAAGATAAAAACATCAGAGGAAATTTCAAAAACAACAGGTGGATTTGGAATTCCAGGATTTAAGTGGCCACTATAAATAATGCAAAATATTAATGAAATTGAAGATTTAATTAAACTAATTTCTAAATTTCCAGGACTTGGCCCTAAATCTGCAAAACGTATTGTTCTAAAGCTAATTAATAATAAAGATGAACTTGTAAAACCATTAGTAAATACTCTCGCCCAAGTTTATAAAAATGTTGTTAGGTGTAATTCATGTGGGTCGTTAAAATCTAATTCTGATGGTTGTATAAATTGTGAAAACACTAAAGAAAGATTTAATAAAATTTGTGTAGTTGAAGATATAGCAGATCAATGGTCTATTGAAAATTCAAATATATTTAAAGGCTATTTTCATATTTTAGGAGGTACAATATCATCTGTTGGTCAAAGAAAAGAGGATTTATTGATTAGTTCCTTAGTTGAAAGAGTAAATAGGGAGACAATTGATGAGGTAATTTTAGCTACTAGTGCAACAGTTGAAGGTCAAACAACTGCATATTATATCCAAGATAGTTTGAGGAACTGTAAAGTTAAAGTTACAAAGTTGGCTCAAGGACTTCCTGTTGGAGGCGAAATAGAGAGTTTAGATGATGGGACTTTATTTTCAGCCTTTAAAAATAGAGCAAAATTGAATTCAAATTTAAGTTGATTTTTTTTGAAGTCTATTAAAATGTAAAAGAGGCTCTGTATAACCTGATGGTTGCTCTTTACCTTTGAAGATTAGATCACAGGCAGCTTTGAAAGATATTGAATCATCAAAATTGTCACTCATTTTTACATATTTTTTGTCATTTTCGTTTTGTTTATCCACAATTTTAGCCATCTGTTTCATTATTTCCATGACCTGGATTTTTGTTGTAATCCCATGGTGCAACCAATTTGCGATATGTTGAGATGAAATTCTGAGCGTAGCACGGTCCTCCATTAGAAAAGTATTACTGATGTCAGGAACTTTCGAGCAACCAACACCTTGATCTATCCATCTTACAACATACCCTAAAAGGGTTTGCGCTGAATTTGAAATTTCTGAATTAATTTCATCCACTGACCAATTAGGTCTATTTGCAACAGGAATAGTTAAAAGATCATCTAATTTAGCAGGAGATCTTGATACTAATTTTTTTTGTACATCAAAAACGTCTTCTTGATGATAATGTAGAGCATGCAATGATGCAGCTGTTGGGGAGGGAACCCATGCACAATTAGCTCCAGCCTTTAAATGTCCTATCTTTTCTTCTAACATCTTTTTCATTTCATCTGGGGCTGCCCACATCCCTTTACCAATTTGAGCTTTACCTGAAAAACCACATTTTAAACCTAAATCTACATTATTATTTTCATATGCTCCAATCCATCTAGAAGATTTCATATCTCCTTTTTTAATCATTGGGCCCGCTTCCATAGAAGTATGCATTTCATCACCTGTGCGGTCAAGAAAACCTGTATTTATAAAAAATACTCTATTTTTTAGAGCTCTAATACATTCTTTAAGATTAGCTGAGGTTCTTCTTTCTTCATCCATAATACCGCATTTTATAACATACTTATTTAAACCTAAAATTTCTTCAACTTTAGTAAAAATTAAATTAGTGAAAGCACATTCATCTGGTCCATGCATCTTTGGTTTTACAATATAAATTGATCCTGTTTTTGAATTTCTTTTTTTCTTTAAATCATGTAATGCAGCCGCTGTAGTTATGAATGCATCCATGATACCTTCTGGAACTTCACTACCATCTTTTAAAAGAATAGAAGGGTTTGTCATTAAATGTCCTACATTTCTTATTAATAACAAACTTCTTCCATGAAGTTTCAAACCTTTACCATCTTTTGAAATATAACTTCTATCAGGATTCAATTTTCTTTCTAAATTTTTACCATTTTTTTCAAATTGAATTTTTAAATTACCTTTCATTAACCCTAACCAATTTCTATAACAAACAACCTTATCTTCAGCATCTACAGCAGCAACACTATCTTCATTATCACAAATTGTTGAAATTGCAGACTCGGCTATCACATCACTAATACCTGCTATATCGTGAGCAGCGCTGAAAGCCCTAGGGTTAATAATTATTTCAAAGTGAAGGTTGTTATTTTTTAGTATTATTGCTTCAGGTTTATTCGCAACTCCTCTATGGCCAATATATTTATCTGGATCTTTGAGTTTATACTCATAGTCATCTTTCAAAATAATTAACTCTTTTTCTTTAACTTTTAAACCAGCAATATTTTTCCAACTAGTTCCTTCAATTGGAATTATCTTATCAAAAAATTCTCTTACATATTTTATAACTTCTTGGCCACGATTTGGATCGTATCTTTCACTTCCACCTTCCTCAGACTCTATGATGTTTGTCCCATAAAGACTATCATATAAACTTACCCATCTCGCATTAGCTGCATTTAGGGCGTATCTTGCATTCATAATTGGAACAACTAATTGAGGTCCAGCTATTTTTGCTATTTCATCATCAACATTATTTGTTTCAATTTTAAAGTCTGGTCCTTCATTAATTAAATATCCTATTTCTTTTAAAAATTTTTTATATTTATCAATTTCAAATTCATTTCCTTTATTTTTAATATGCCAATCATCAATCTTTTTTTGAAGATCTTCGCGAAATTTTATTAATTCTTTATTTTTTGGTGCAAGTTCATGAATAGCTTTATCAAATCCAGACCAAAAGCTTTCAGGTTTAATATCTGTATCTTTTAATAGTTCATCATTAACGAATTTTAATAATTCGTTTGAAACCTTGAGATTATTTACTTTTGAGTAATTTTTATTCATTACACTTTTCTAAAACTCCTGTAAAACTAAGTCAATGGGTAATAGAGTTATTGACATTTTGTTGTCATTTTTCATAATTAATAAGTATTTTTTTAGATGAAAAATTATCTTAATTTTGAAACAGAAATAAAAGATTTAGAGACCGAGTTGGATAGATTAAAAGATCCATACAACCAAAGTGGTCTTTCAGAAGTAGATACAAAAAAAATTTCAGAGCTACAGAATCAAATAGATGAAAAATTGAAATCTGTGTATTCAAATTTGGACCCATGGCAAACTACAATGGTAGCAAGACATGAAGACCGACCAAAGTCTAAATTTTTTATAGATAAATTGTTTGAGGATTTTATTCCTTTGTCTGGAGACAGATTTTATGGAGAAGATAAGTCAGTCTTAGCAGGTTTTGCTAAATTTGATGGAGAGTCTGTTCTGGTAATCGGTCAAGAGAAAGGAGATGACTTAGATAGCAGAATAATCAGAAATTTTGGAATGATGAGACCGGAAGGATATCGAAAGACAATTAGATTAATGGAGTTAGCTGATAGATATAAAATTCCAATTATAACATTTATTGATACACCAGGTGCTTATCCAGGTGTTGGTGCGGAAGAAAGAGGTCAAGCTGAAGCTATAGCTAAATCAATTGAATGTTGCATGAAGCTTAAAGTTCCAACTTTAGCTATAGTAATTGGTGAAGGTGGGTCAGGTGGTGCGATTGCTTTAGCTTCATCAAGTAAAGTAATCATGTTTGAAAATGCTATATATTCTGTCATTTCTCCAGAGGGATGTGCAACAATACTATGGAGAGATCCTAAAAAAATGCTTGATGCTGCAAAAGCTATGAAATTATCTGCTAAAGATTTATTGGGGCTAGATATAATTGACGAAATCATTCATGAACCTACTGGAGGCGCACACAGAGACAGAGATTTAATATTAAATAATGTAAAAAATTCAATAAAAAAAAATTTAGATTATTTTAAATCAATGTCTGCTGAAGAGATATTTAGTGAAAGAAAGAATAAGTTTTTAAAAATAGGAAGAGGTAAAGGTTTTGTAAGTGATGCAGAACAATTGAGCTCATTAAAAGTTAAAGAAAATAATTTAAAAGACTTTTTAAATTCTAATAAAAATCTTACTATTTTTATAGGAGTGTTTTTAGTTGTTTTAATTTCTTTACTAATTTTTTTATAGAGCACCACAACAATTTTTAAATTTTTTTCCTGTGGCTTCACATCTTTCATTTCTAGATATTTTTTGACCTTTATTTAAAATTAAAAGACATTTTGGATTTTCATTTTTGAGATTTAAATTTAGATTGTTTTCTTCTTTTGTTTTTTCAATTACTCTTAAATTCATTAAAATTGTAATGTAATCTAATTTTAATTTATTTAGTAAATTTTCAAAAAGCTCAAAAGCTTCCTTTTTATATTCTATTAATGGGTCTCTCTGACCATACGATCGGAGCCCAATTACTTGTCTTAATTGCTCTAAATATTGTATGTGAGACTTCCAATTTAAATCAATAGATTGTAGAAAAATTCTTTTTTCTATCTCATTAGCTTGTGCTTCACTTAAAAGTTTAATTCTTTCTTTTCTTGTTTCTTTAAATTTATTAATTATTTTTTCTTTAAATATTTTATCATTGTCAGAAATTAGCAATTTAAACTCAGAATCTTGAAAATTTTTACCAAGAATTGATTTTAGTTTATTTTCAAAATCCTTACTTTTAGGATTAGATTGTTTTTTTATTTTTAATTTAATTAAATCTTCTAATATTTCTTGTAGAAAATCTTCAGAATATTGAAATATTTTGTCACTGTTCATAGCTTCATCTCTTTGAGAAAAAATTACATGTCTTTGATCATTTAAAACATTGTCAAACTTAATTAAGGTTTTTCTTATATCGAAGTTTCTGGACTCAACTTTTTGTTGTGCTCTTTCTAAAGCTTTATTTATCCATGGATGATCTATACTTTCACCATCTTTTAAACCTAATTTTTCAAGAATATTATTCATAGACTCAGATCCAAAAATTCTCATTAAATCATCCTCAAGACTTACATAAAAAATTGAACTACCTTCATCTCCTTGTCGTCCAGATCTTCCTCTGGCTTGGTTGTCCACTCTTCTCGACTCCATTCTTTCTGTACCAATAACAAATAATCCTCCTAAAGATTTAATTTCTTCTTTGTTTATCTTTAATTGTTCCTCAGGAATTGATCCTTTTTTTCCACCTAGCTGAATATCTACTCCTCGACCAGAAATACTTGTGGTAATAATTACAGAATTTTTTTTTCCAGCATTAGCAATAATTTCTGCTTCATTTTCATGATTTTTGGCATTTAAAACTACATGGTTTATTTTTTCATTTTTTAAAAGTTCAGAATATATCTCTGATTTATTAACACTCGAAGTAAAAACTAGGAGTGGTTGACCTTTTTTATGACAATCGATTATTTTTTTTATAATTGAAAAATTCTTTTCTTTTTCAGTTCTAAAAATTTGATCATTTAAATCATTCCTTACCATTTTTTTATTAGTGGGTATTACTACAACTGGTAAATTGTAAATTTCAAAAAATTCTTCAGACTCAGTTGCAGCAGTTCCCGTACAACCAGAAATTTTTTTATAAAGTTTAAAATAATTTTGATAAGTGATAGATGCTAAAGTTTGATTTTCTGCTTGAATCTTAATTTTTTCCTTAGCTTCAAGCGCTTGATGTAATCCATCTCCAAATCTTCTACCTTCAAGAATCCGACCAGTGAGTTCGTCAATTATTTTTAAATTATTTTCTTGTACAATATAATCTTTGCCTTTTTTAAATAAGTGGTTTGCGCGTAAAGCCTGATTTACATGATGAACTAAATTTAGATTCGCTGGATCATAAAAATTCTCATTTTTTAAAATTCCAGCTTGACTTAAAATTTTTTCAACATTGTTAATACCTTCATTTGTTAAAAGAATATTCTTATCTTTTTCATCAACCTCATAGTCATTATTGTTAAGATTTTTTACGAGTTTATCAATTACAATATATTCATTAGCTTTATCTTCTGCAGCTCCTGATATTACTAAAGGTGTTCTAGCTTCATCAATTAAACAAGAGTCAATTTCATCCACTATTGAAAAAAAATGTCCTCTTTGTACTTTTTCATTTATTGAGTACTTCATATTATCTCTAAGATAATCAAATCCCAGCTCACTATTGGTGGCGTATGTTATATCGCAATTGTAATTTTTTTTTCTATCAAAGTCGTTTTGGTCATTATTAATATACCCAGAGCTCAAACCTAAAAAATTGTATATTTGACCCATTTCTTGAGAGTCTCTTTTTGCTAAATAATCATTTACAGTAACAACATGTACACCTTTACCATTAAGTGCATTTAGATAGGCTGCAAGAGTGATGGTTAATGTTTTACCCTCACCAGTTCTCATTTCAGCTATCTTTGACTCATGCAATGTTACACCCCCAATCAATTGAACATCAAAATGACGTTCATTTCTTATTCTTTTTGCAGCTTCTCTTACTAATGCAAATGCTTCAGGTAATAATTTATTGAGTGAAATACCGTTTTTAATTTTTTCTTTAAATTCCAATGTTTTTTCAGGAAAATCTTTGTCTTTTAAATTTATTATTCTTTCTTCAATCGAGTTGATTTCTTTTACAATTTTTCCAATTCTATCTAACTCCCTTTGATTACTGGATTTAATGAATTTTGAGATAAAGTTTATAGGATTTAGCATTAATTTTTGATTTATTATTTACTTATAACCTTTAATATAATTATAAAATAAATATTTTAAATACTATGGGTATAAATTTAACAAATTTTCTATCTTCTAAATCAAAAAATAAGAGAATGATGGAGTTTCAAGACCTGGATCATATTGATGGTGTCTCAATTTCAACAGTGAGTGCTAATTTATACAATAATCCTAGAGATGATTTGGTAATGTTTTATTTTCGAGAAGGAGCTAATTATGCCTCTGTTTATACTCAATCAAAAATAGTTTCTGAGAATATTAAATGGAATTTAAATCAAAATATAAAGAAAGTTTTTGCCTTAATAGTGAATACCAGAAATGCCAACTGTTTTACTGGAAAACAGGGTTATCGAAGTTTACAAAAAATAGCAGAGGAAATTTCTTTTAAATTGTTTGAAAAACAAAAAATAGATGAAGAACAACCTAAAAAGATTAGACCCAAAGAAATAATTTTTGGATGTACTGGTACTATTGGCGAAATATTTCCAGAGGAAAAAATAAGAAAAAAAATTCCTGATTTAATTGACAAGATTAAATATACTCAAAATAAACTCATCTGGATGAAAGCAGCATTAGGTATTATGACCACTGATACGCAACCAAAAATGGCTATGGAAGAATGTTTGATTGGAAATAGCAAAATTAAGATATTTGGTGTTTCTAAAGGATCTGGAATGATACAGCCAAATATGGCTACTACATTGGGTTATGTTTTTACTGATGCTGACATTCCTAATAATATACTTAAAAAACTTCTTAAAAAAAATATAGTAACAACTTTTAATGCAATTACCTGTGATAACGATACAAGCACAAACGATATGGTTTCAATTTTTTCGACTGCAAAGATAAAACATCCAAATATAAAAAATATAAATGATGAAAAATTAAATGAATTTGATTTAGCATTAAATAAAGTTTTATTAAATTTAGCTAAAAGAGTAGTAGCCGATGGTGAGGGTGCATCTAAATTTATAAGTATTAATGTTAAAAATTGTAAAACGGAAATTGATGCTAAAAAAATTGCATTTTCTGTTGCAAATTCTCCATTAGTAAAAACAGCTATTGCTGGAGAAGATCCTAATTGGGGACGTATTATTATGGCTATAGGAAAAGCAGGAGTTACAATTGACTTTGAAAAATTTTCGATAAGGTTTGGTGATTTATTAATTATTAAAAATGGAAAATTGGATGACAATTATAGAGAAGAACAAGTATCAGATTATATGAAAAACAGTAATATTGATATATCTATTGAAATTTCAAATGGTTCAAAAAGTTTTACAGCATTCACAATGGATTTAACAAAAAAATATATTGAAATTAATGCAGATTATAGAAGTTAAATATATTGAATTTTTAAAAATTATAATTAATTAAAATTTAATGATTAAATATAAATTAATTTGTAAAGACTGCGATTTATCTTTTGATAGCTGGTTTGCTTCTTCTTATGAGTATGAAAAACTTAAACAAAAGAATTTTTTAAGCTGTCATAATTGTAGTTCAAAAAAAATTGAAAAGACATTAATGGCACCAAAAATATTAAATAAAATAAAAAAAACTAATGATAAAAAATTAAAATTTAATCAAATAAATAAAAAAATTAAACAATATCAAAAGTTTATAAAAGAGAATTTTAAATATGTTGGTGATAATTTTGCTTATGAAGCAAGATCTATTCATTATGATAAAAAAAAAGAAGAAAAAGGTATTTATGGCACAGCGTCAAACAATGAAATAAAAGAGCTAAAAGAAGAAGGTATTGAAGCAGAAGTAATACCCTGGATAGAGAATAAAAATAATTAATCTTTTATAAATTTACCAATATAATTAATTGATTGATCATTGCTTATTTTCCATTCGTCTTTAATTATATTAAACTTCATACCTGTTAGTGCGTCTAGCTTGAGATTATTTCCTTTCAAGATTTTTATTAATTCGTCTGGAGTTATAAACTTTTCCCATTCATGAGTTCCTATAGGCAACCATCTTAAAATATATTCAGCACCAATTATTGCAAATAAATACGATTTTAAAGTTTTATTAATTGTTGCAACAAACATAATACCGTTTTTTTTTAAAAGGCTTGAGCATGACTTTAAAAAAAAATTTACATCTTCAACGTGCTCAACAATCTCCATATTAAGTATTACATCGAATTTAGTTTTAGTTTTGAAATTTTCAGGAGATGTACATTCGTAATTAATATTTAAATTATTTTTTTTCGCATGTAATTTTGCAATATTTATATTTCTTTCTGAGGCATCAATACCGGAAACTTGAGCTCCCAATCTACACATTGGTTCTGACAAAAGTCCTCCACCACAACCAATGTCCAATATTTTAACATTGTTTAAAGGTTTATCCTTATTATTAAGATTAAAAGAATTAATTATATTATCCTTTATGTATAAAATCCTTATAGGATTAAATTTATGCAATGGTTTAAATTTACCTTCAGGATTCCACCATTCCTCAGCAATTTTAGAAAATTTTTCTATTTCTTTTTTATTAATTGTGTTATTTTTCATTAGTAGGTTGACTTTATATTCAACATGTATTTATTCAATATTTTTTAATTTTTAGAGATAATCTATCATGAAAATTGTAGTATTAAAATTTGGTGGTACTTCAGTAGGCACAATTAATAAGATTAAAAAGGTTGCTGAAATTATTACAAATTACAAAAAGAAAAACTATAAAGTAATTGTTGTTTCATCAGCAATGAGTGGTGTGACAAATGAGTTGATAAAAAAATCTTTAGAAATTAGTAAAAATTTCTCTGATTCTGAACATGACGTGTTAGTTTCCTCTGGAGAGCAGGTTGCCTGCTCTTTAATAGCTGGAAGATTAATACACAATGGCTATAAATCTAGATCGTGGCTAGCATGGCAAATTCCTATTTTGACTAAGGGAATGCATAAAAACTCTAGAATTAATCAAATTAATAAAAATAAGATATTTAAATATCTTAAAGAAGGTGGCATTCCCATTATTACAGGCTTTCAAGGGGTTAACGATGTAAATAGAATTACTACTATTGGCCGAGGTGGATCAGATGCAAGTGCAATAATGGTTGCAAAATTTTTTAAAGCTTCAAGATGTATAATTTATACAGATGTTGAAGGTATTTACACTACAGATCCAAATAAATTGCAAAAGGCAAAAAAAATTAAGATAATTTCATATGAGGAAATGTTAGAAATGGCTTCTCTTGGTGCCAAAGTCATGCAACCAGTTTCTATTCAAGATGCAAGATTAAATAGAATAGATATTGAGGTAAAATCATCTTTTACAAAAAAATCAGGAACATTGATTACGAAAAGATCTAATATCATTAAAAATAAAATTGTTACTGGTATCACAACCACTCAAAATGACTCAAAGGTTTCTTTAATTGGTGTGAAAGATAAACCTGGTGTCGCTGCATCAATTTTTAAACCCCTCTCAAAAAATTTGATTAATGTCGATATGGTTGTTCAAAATATTTCTTCAAATGGTAAAGAAACAGACTTAACATTTACTATAAAGACAAAGGATTTGAATAAAACAAAAAAAATAATTAAAGCTAATAGAAATATACAATTTAGAAAGTTGTTATTAAAAAAAGATGTTTCTAAAATCTCGATAATTGGTGTTGGTATGATAACTACACCAGGTGTAACTTTTAGAATGTTTCAATCACTTGCAAGTAAAAAAATTAATATTCAAGTTATCTCAACTTCTGAAATTAAAATTTCTGTTTTAATTGATAAAAAAAATACTAAAAAAGCATTATTGGCTTTACATAAAGAGTTTAACTTAGATAATAAAAAATGAATATAAGACCATTTAGAAATATCAAGAGAAGAAAAACTAAAGAAATTAATGTAGGTAAAGTAAAAGTAGGAGGAAATAATCCTATATCAGTTCAGTCGATGACAAATACTCTGACAACTAACATAAATGCTACAATTAAACAAATAAATGAAATTCATAGTGAGGGAGCTGATATAGTTAGAGTCTCTTGTCCAGATGAAGATTCATCCAAAGCTTTAAAAGAAATTATTAAGCATGTTGATGTTCCAATAGTAGCAGATATTCATTTTCATTATAAAAGAGCTATAGAAGCTGCAGAGAGTGGTGCAAATTGTTTGAGAATTAATCCAGGGAATATTGGTGATGAAAATAAGATTAAAGAAGTAATAAAAGCAGCTAAAAATAATAATTGTTCTATAAGGGTAGGTGTCAACGCCGGTTCTTTGGAAAGGGATATTTTAGATAAATTTAAGGAGCCGTGTCCAGAGGCGTTAGTTGAAAGTGCTTTGAGAAATATCAAAATTTTGGAGGATCATAATTTTGATAACTTAAAAATCAGTGTCAAATCTTCTGATATTTTTTTATCGATTGAGGCTTATCGTCAATTATCAAAGGCCACAGATTATCCTCTTCATTTAGGAATTACAGAGGCAGGAAGTTTCATTCCTGGAAGTATAAGATCTTCAATTGGATTAGGCACCTTGCTTCTTGAAGGAATAGGGGACACAATTAGAATTTCTTTATCAGACAATCCAGTGAAGGAAGTTAAAATTGGTAATGAAATACTAAAATCACTTAATTTAAGAGAAAGAGGTGTAAGAATTATCTCATGCCCTTCATGTGCTAGGCAAGGGTTTGAAGTTATTGAAACTGTTAAAGTTCTTGAAGAAAAGCTTTCTCATATTAAAACTCCAATAACTTTATCCGTCATAGGGTGTGTAGTTAATGGCCCAGGAGAGGCTGCTATGACTGATGTAGGAATAACTGGAGGCAAAAAAGGAAATAATATGCTTTATCTGTCAGGCGTTCAATCAGAAAAAGTTTTAACAAAAGAGATGATTGAAAAAGTAGTATGTGAAGTGGAAAAAAAAGCTTCTGAGTTAGAAAATAGTTGAGATGATACCACTTAAAACAATTGAAG
Organism: Pelagibacteraceae bacterium AG-404-P07; assembly: GCA_003216235.1. Lineage (GTDB taxonomy): Bacteria > Pseudomonadota > Alphaproteobacteria > Pelagibacterales > Pelagibacteraceae > Pelagibacter. The sequence continues at coordinate 90,196 of QCJE01000001.1, read as the reverse complement.
ATTTAATTAATAAGCATTCTATATTGGAAAAAGATTTATCATCTGGAAAAATTGATAAAAAACTTTTTGCCGAAAAATCAAAAGAATATTCAGATTTAAATGAAATAATAAGTGATTCAAAAAAATACATTTCATTTGAAAGTGATAAACTTGAGCTTGAAAAAATTTTGAATGATCAAAATAGTGATAAAGAATTAATAAGTATGGCAGAAAAAGAATTGGATGATTTAAAATTACAACATGAAAAAAATGAAAAAAAACTAAAATTATTTTTACTGCCAAAGGATGAAGCAGATAAAAAAAACGCTATTATAGAAATTAGAGCTGGAACTGGTGGACTAGAGGCAAGTTTATTTGCAGCGGATCTTTTTAAAATGTATGAAAAAGTAAGTCATAAAAAAAAGTGGTCTTTAGAGTTAATTTCTATTTCAAAAAGTGAGGCTGGGGGTTTAAAGGAAGTTATTGCTTCCATAAAAGGTACAAATATTTATTCAACATTAAAATATGAAAGTGGAGTGCATCGGGTTCAAAGAGTTCCTGATACTGAAACGCAAGGAAGAGTACATACGTCAGCAGCAACTGTTGCAGTACTGCCAGAAGCTGAAGAGATAGATCTTAAAATTAATGACTCTGATTTAAGAATTGACGTTTTTAGAGCTGGTGGACCAGGAGGACAGTCTGTTAATACTACTGATAGTGCTGTAAGAATAACTCATATTCCCTCTGGAATATCTGTTTCACAACAAGATGAAAAATCACAACATAAGAATAAAGCTAAGGGCATGAAGATATTAAGAGCGAGGTTGTACGAATTAGAGAGATCTAGAATTGATCAAGAAAGATCAAAAGACAGAAAAAATAAAATTGGTAGTGGTGATAGATCTGAGAGAATTAGAACATATAATTTTCCACAAGGAAGGGTAACCGATCATAGGATAAATTTAACACTTCACAAGTTGGAGGAATTCCTCGAGGGTGAAGCTTTTGATGAAATGATTGAGTCTTTAACATTACAAGCACAAGAAGAAAGCTTAAATTATTTAAAATAATATGAACATTCATGAAGCAATTAATAAAGGTAAACTTATTTTAGAAAAGAATTTGATCAAAAGTTCTCAGTTGGATAGCGAAATTTTAATGTCTAAAGCTGTTAATAAGGATAGAAAATTTCTTATTTTAAATTCAAAAAATAATTTAGACGAACAAAAATTGAATTTTTTTTATAATTTAATCTACGAAAGGTCCAAAGGAAAGCCAATAGCTTATCTAACTCTCAAAAAAAACTTTTGGAAATATGAATTCAGAGTTGAAAGTGAAGTTTTAATTCCTAGGCCTGATACAGAAATAATAGTCGAACAAGCTATAAGAGTAACAAAAAATAAATCCAAATTGAGAGTTTTGGATATTGGGATTGGATCAGGATGTATACTGTTATCAATACTAAAAGAAAAAAAAAATTTTTATGGTGTTGGTATAGATATAAGCAAAAAGTGTGTAAATATAAGCAAAACTAATGCATACAAACTAAATGTAATAAATAGACTTAAGTTGTTTAATTCTTGTATTGACAATTTCAAATATGGCAAATATGATTTAATTATATCTAATCCTCCTTATATAAATAAGTTTGATTTAAAATATTTAAATAAAGATGTGGTTAATTTTGAGCCTAAATTGGCTCTAAATGGTGGACTAGATGGTATATCAGAAATCAGAAAAGTAATAAAAAAAACTTCTGAGCTGATAAAGAAAAATGGTAAATTTTTATTAGAAATTGGTTTTGACCAAAAAAATAAAGTTAAAAAATTATTAATTAATAATGGATTTTATATTAACGAAGTTTTTCAAGATTTGGCAAAAAACGATAGATGTATATTAAGTACAAAAATATAATAATTTTCAATTATGGTTACATTTAGAAACAATAACAGAAGAAATAATTTTAGAAGAAACGACAGAAGTTTTAAAACTAATGGTGATAGGTCTAAATTTGGATCTAATTTTTCAAACAATGATAATTTTCAAAGAAGATCTCCTGGAAGAAACAATCATAATGCTCCAAAATTGATTGAGAAGTATAGCAATCTTGCAAGAGAAGCATTATCTAGTGGAGATAAAATTCTTTCAGAAAACTATTTTCAGCATGCAGACCATTTTACAAGAATTTTAAATGAACAAGAGAATTTTAAGAAATCAAAATATACAAGTAACTCTTCAATTAAATCTGAATCTTCATTAGAAAATGATAAAAAGGCCGACAGTTTCTCTGAAGATGAAAAAGAAAGTACTGAAAAAATTCAAACTGAAGTAAATTAGTTTAATCCAATAATTTTTTCAGATTTAAGAACGTCTAATTTTATTTTTTTTGTTTCAAAAATTTCTCTTTGTTTATTTTTTAAAACTTTACCTGATGGCAGTTTTAATTTTTGTGAGTTTATTCTTTTACCATTCACTATTACTTCATAGTGTAAGTGTGGACCTGTAGATTTTCCAGTTGATCCAACATAACCAATAGTTTGTCCCTGTTTTACTCTTACACCTGATCCAATTCCTTTTGCAAATTTTGACATATGAGCATAAACAGTTTGGTATGTTGAATTATGTTTTATTACTACACAATTTCCACCACCCCCACACCATCCTGCTTTTTTTACAACGCCATTACCTGATGCCATAATAGGTGTTCCCTTTGGAGCTGCAAAATCAGTTCCCTTATGCATTTTATTAAAACCATCAATCGGATGTTTTCTCATACCGAAAGGAGAAGAAAGTCTTGCACCATTAATTGGTGTCTTCATTAAAGCTTTTTTTACACTTTTACCATTTTTATCATAGTGACCTTCACTTCCTTTATAATCAAAGTAGTAAAGTGAATTATCTTGACCACTGAGTTTTAAGTTTGCATAAAGTATATTTCCTGTTTCAATTACCTTTTTATTATCATTTACAAAGACTTCATACATAATTTGAAAACTATCTTTTCTTCTAATATCTCTTTGAAAGTCAACTTGAAAACCATAAATTCTTGCAAATTCAATTATTAAATTTGCAGGAATATTTTTATCTGTTGCAGATTTATATAGGCTACTCATTATAACATTTTCTTTATAAGAAACTGTTTTCCTCAATTTAGTAACAAGTGTTTTTTGGTCAAATTCATCTGTTCCAATATTTTTTGATAAATAAATCTTTTCAGTACTAGAAATTTGAAAAGTAAACTCTTTAATTAATGAATTGGATTGGTCAATTATAAATTGAATTTTATGAGTTGATTTTAACTTATTTAAATTGATTTTTTTTGAAATCTTTTTTTTTATTTCAGAAATTTCTTTATCACTTACTTGATACTGTCTAAGTATTTGATCAAAAGTTTCTCCGGGTGAAACTCTGTGAATTATCTTCTTAAACTTCGGTTCTAAATTATTAAATACATGATCTAAGGTTTTTTTTAAGAAGACATTATTTATGATTGTCTTATAATTTTGATATATTTTTTTTTTACTACTATTGTAATAAGATGTTGCGATAACTGTTAAAAAAATTAATAAAAATAGAGCAAAAATTTCGGCATTTTTTTTTATTTTTATCTTAAAAATGTTGAACATAACTAAAAATTAAATTTTTTAATTATTAGAACAGCTAGTAAGAAAAATCAAAAAAAACCCATGAAAATAAGGCTTTTTTTTAATTTTTTTTATCTATATATGCTTGATTTCCTAGCATTTTAGCCTATAAGCATCAGACTTTCTCAGGAAATTATTGTAAATGCAAAAATTTGTGAGGATTATTGAGCCTTTTTGGCTTGATTAGCTATTTAAAAAGTAAATATTTTAAGAAGAGAAGTGTGGACGGTTAAGGTTACCGAAATTTGTCGTACACACTTCAACATTATATAAATTTTATTCTTAGAATTTATATAGAAGCTAGTGTGCGCCGTTTTTAAACTTGAGAGTTTGATCATGGCTCAGAACGTACGCTGGCGGCACGCCTAACACATGCAAGTCGAACGAAGTAGCAATACTTAGTGGCAGACGGGTGAGTAACATGTAGGTATCTGCCCTATGGCCTGGAATAACACGAGGAAACTTGTGCTAATACCGGATAAGTCTTCACGGAGAAAGCTTTATGCACCATTGGATGAGCCTGCACTTGATTAGTTTGTTGGTAGGGTAATGGCCTACCAAGACTGTGATCAATAGCTGATTTGAGAGGATGATCAGCCACATTGGGACTGAGACACGGCCCAAACTCCTACGGGAGGCAGCAGTGGGGAATCTTGCACAATGGAGGAAACTCTGATGCAGCGATGCCGCGTGAGTGAAGAAGGCCCTTGGGTTGTAAAGCTCTTTCGTCGGGGAAGAAAATGACTGTACCCGAATAAGAAGGTCCGGCTAACTTCGTGCCAGCAGCCGCGGTAATACGAAGGGACCTAGCGTAGTTCGGAATTACTGGGCTTAAAGAGTTCGTAGGTGGTTGAAATAGTTGGTGGTGAAATCCCAGAGCTTAACTCTGGAACTGCCATCAAAACTTTTCAGCTAGAGTTTGATAGAGGAAAGCAGAATTTCTAGTGTAGAGGTGAAATTCGTAGATATTAGAAAGAATACCAATTGCGAAGGCAGCTTTCTGGATCATTACTGACACTGAGGAACGAAAGCATGGGTAGCGAAGAGGATTAGATACCCTCGTAGTCCATGCCGTAAACGATGTGTGTTAGACGTTGGAAATTTATTTTCAGTGTCGCAGCGAAAGCGATAAACACACCGCCTGGGGAGTACGACCGCAAGGTTAAAACTCAAATGAATTGACGGGGACCCGCACAAGTAGTGGAGCATGTGGTTTAATTCGAAGATACGCGCAGAACCTTACCAACACTTGACATGTTCGTCGCGACTTTAAGAGATTAAAGTTTTCGGTTCGGCCGGACGAAACACAGGTGCTGCATGGCTGTCGTCAGCTCGTGTCGTGAGATGTTGGGTTAAGTCCCGCAACGAGCGCAACCCTCACTTTTAGTTGCCATCATTTAGTTGGGCACTCTGAAAGAACTGCCAGTGATAAGCTGGAGGAAGGTGGGGATGACGTCAAGTCCTCATGGCCCTTACGTGTTGGGCTACACACGTGCTACAATGGTATTTACAACAGGAAGCAAGACGGCGACGTTAAGCAAATCCTTAAAAAATACCTCAGTTCGGATTGCAC
>QCJE01000001.1:0-80000 GCA_003216235.1 Pelagibacteraceae bacterium AG-404-P07 | reverse complement strand
AGATGATAACCTGATTTTCTATTGAATGTGTGATCAATTAAAAAATCAGATCTACACTTCATTTTAAAGTCCAAAATATTTATATGTTTATTTGAAATTTTCTTGAATCTAAAATTTTGTATAGATTTATTATAACTGTCTAGAAAAGTTATTATATTTTTATTATTTTTTTTTAGAAAATTTAAAGTATTGATTAAATTCTCGTAAAAAATATAATTTATTTTTAATTTGTTATTATTAAATTTTATTAGATATTTTTTATTAAATTTTTTATTTATTAGAAAAAAAATTTTATCTGGTTTTTTTAGAAAACAAGAGTATTTTAAGCATCTAAATAAATGACCAAGACCAGCTTTTTTGTTTGTGTCTGGAATAAATATGTAAGTATTCATTTTATTTAATTTAGTATAAATAAATTATTATGAATATATTTTTTTTTGGCAACACAAGTTTTGCTGCTCAAAATTTATCAAATGAATTGGCACTTAAAAATAATGTTTATTTTTTTAATAGAAGAAGGAATATTAAAAACTCCTTTTATTTTAATCTAAAAAAAAAAAAGCACAAAGTATTTAAAAATATTAAAATAAAAAAAATTGACTATTTATTTTATTTTTCGAGCTATGTCCCATTAAATGAAAAAAAATCAGATTGGAAAAAATGTAAAAATATTAATATTTTTGGATTGGTTAATTTACTGGAAAATATTAAAATACCAATCAAGAAGATTATTCTAGCATCATCATGTTCTGTTTATGAATATGGGGAAGAAAAAATTTTTAGAGAAGAAAATATTTTAAAACCAAATAATTTTTACGCTATCTCTAAGTTTATGCAGGAAAAAATTTTACAAGTTTATTGTAATAAAAAAAATATAGATTTTTTATGCTATAGACTTGGCTATGTTTTTGGAAAAGGAATGAACAAAAATAGATTGGTTAAAAAAATTGTTAAAAGTATAAAAAAAAATGATAAAGTTAACTTATTTAATTTAAATTTAAATTTAAATTTAATTCATACCGAAGATATTTCTTACATTATTTTAAAAAACTTTAAAAAAGCTAAAGGAATTTATAATTTAACTTACCCAAAAAAAACAACATTAGAATTTTTTTATAAAACAGTATTAGAAAAAAGATTGAATAAAAGTCTAAAAAAAAATAATTATATATCAAATAAATTATTCAAAAATTTTAATTATTTTAAAACTCAAAATTTAAAAGAAAAAATTATAAGATTTAAAAATGAGAATTAAGAATATTTTAATAATTGGAGGTGCTGGTGAACTAGGCCAAAATCTTTTTGAGTATTTAAGACCTAAATACAAAATATTCGTAGTGGATAAAAAAAATTTATCAAATAAAAAAAAAAAGGATTATCTAAAGTGTGATCTTTTAAAAAAAAAAAATATTCATAATATTCCTAAAAAAATTGACATTGTCTTTTTTTTGGTTGGAAAGGTTGGTGGACCTTTAAGCATGGAATTAAATAATTTTGAAAATTATATAAAAAAAAATTGTGAAACATTGATTAATTATTTAAATCAAATAAAAAAAAGTAATTTAAAAAAAATTATTTTTATGTCCACTGAACACGTCTATGGAGATAATGATTATCAATCAGATCATTTGAATGGAAATGAGCCAAATCCAAAAAATTACTATGGACTATCAAAACTTTTAGCTGAAAAAATTTTATACAAATTTTATAAAGAAAATAAAATTTCTGTTGATATTTTAAGATTTCCTAGAGTAATTTCAAAAAATAATTTTAATTTAATAAAACAGTTAAAAAAAAATATTATTAGAAAAAAAAAAATTATAATACAAAACCCAAAGCTTAATTTTAACTTTATTTATATAAACGATTTTTTATCAGCTTGCGAAAGATGTGCCAAGAAGACAAAAAAAGGATATAGAATTTTAAATGTATTTAATAGCAGTAATCCTATTAGTATAAAAAAAATTATTAAAGTTATAAAAAAAAAATTTGATATAAATGCTGCAATAAAATTAAATGAAAAAAGTTTTGAGGTAGATCATAACCCGGTAAATTTAAGAATATCTAACAGAACTACATGTAAAATTTTAAAATGGAAACCTAAATATAACAATGAAGAAATTATACATAAGATAATTAATAACAATGAATCTTGAAACAGTATTGAATAACATTGAATTTAAATCTTTAAAAAGATGTACTTCTTTAGAAATAAAACTTATTAGACAAATCAGAAATGAGGAAAAAATTAGAAAAAAAATGAAAACTCAGCATAAAATTTTAATTTCTGAGCATTCTTTATGGTGCAATAAAGTTAAATCTTCCAAGACAAATTTCTTTTATACTATCAATTATCACGATCAGTTAATAGGGGGCTTGGGCTTCAATAATTTTAATAAAAAAATTTTATGTGGTGAATGGTCTTTTTATATATCAAATAAGAAAAATTTTATAGGACTTGGTGCATCCATTGAATACAAAGCAATTGAATTTCTTTTTAAAATATTTAAATTGAACGAGTTATATTGTTATGTTTTGGGAAATAATTTAGAAATATCAAGATTACATAAAAAATTTGGATTTAAAGAAATCTCATTTACAAACTATTCTCGAAAAAAATTTTTGAATAAACAAATAATAAATGCTGTATATCTCGTCTTAAAAAAGTCTAAATGGAAGAGTACAAAAAAACAAATTTATAGAAAATATTTCTCAGATAATGAAAAATAATAGATTAATTGTAAAAAAAATTGTTAAGGAACTATTTAAGAATGGTTTTTGTGTTATTGAAAATATTATTAGTCCTCAAGATTGTAATAGAAAAATTAAAAATTTGGAAAATTTAAAAAAAAGGATTTTTAAAAATAAAAATTTTATTGATGAAAACTCTCATAATGGCCAATTAGTAATAAGAGATTTACCTTTAAGGGATCCTAAAAGTTATTTAGATGTGATCGATAAGAATTTAACAATGAAAATACTAAAAGAAATTTTTAAAGAAACATTCATATTGGATAATTGTCAGGCTAGCGCAAGTCTAAATGTAAAATCAAAATATAACACTTTAGTTCATATCGATTCTCATTTGCCCTCAAGATATTCTGAAAATACTTCAGATGTGGTTGTGTGTTATTGTCTTAATCAATTTACAAAAGAAAATGGTGCAACACGTATTTGGCCTAAAAGTCATATCTCTGGAGTTCGTATACAAAATCATAATAAATATTCTAAAATGATAAAAAGAAATTCTAAATTTGTTGAAGCAAAAAAAGGATCCGCAATTTTTTTTCTTGGTCACACTTGGCATCAAATAGGAAAAAACATAAATTCAAAAAAGAGATGGGGAATTTTATGTCATTATAAAAGATGGTGGATTAAACCCTCAACAGACTGGACGAAATGTGGTCCTAAAATATTTAAGCTTTTGAATAAAACACAAAAAGAACTATTTGGTTTTACATCAATATCTCCTAAATTTAATTTGAAAACAAAAAGTAGAAGTTTGAAAACTTTAAGAAAAGCATTTCAATTAAACTCTAATTATTTTAAAACTATCCAATATTAATCAATGACTATTTGCATTATACCAGCAAGAGGTAAAAGTAAGAGGATAAAAAAAAAAAATATAATTATTTTTAATGGAAAACCTATAATTTTTTATGCAATTAATTTAGCAAAAAAAAGTAAATTGTTTTCAAGGATTATTGTTTCAACTGATGATAGTCAAATTGCAAAAATTGCAAAAAAATATGGAGCTGAAGTACCCTTTAAAAGAAATAAAAATATTTCAGATGATAAATCAAGCTCAACAGAGGTTATTATAGATGCAATAAAAAAAATTTCTTCTGAAAAAGTAAAATATCATTGCTGTTTATATCCTACAGCAGTCTTGGCTACTACTAAAGATTTAATTAAGGCGTATAAAAAAATAAAAAAAACAAATGCAGATTATTTAATTCCAATTACAGATTACAATTATTCTCCTTATAGATCATTTAAAAAGAGAGGAAATAATTGGATTGAGTTTTTATTTAAAAAATACTCCAAATATAGATCTCAAGATTTACAGAATTTATATCATGATACAGGAAGTTTTTATTTCTATAAAACATTATCATTATTAAATAAAAAAGGTAATTTGACGAAAAAAACAACTTTTTTAAAGATTGATAGAATGAGATCAGTTGATATTAATGAAATACAAGACCTTAAAATGGCAAATCTTCAGTATAAAATAATTAATAAAAAAAATTATAAATAAACAAAATGTCTCTCAAAAAAGAATATTTTCATCACAAAATTGAGGTCGATCAAAAAGACAATACAAGGAAAATTTTTGCTGAGAGGGAACTTTATACAATTCAATTTTTGTTGAGAGAATTTTATGGTTTCAATTTAGATAAAGGTCATAAAATTTTAGACCTTGGTTCAGGAGATAATTTTTTAAGGGACTCAATAAATAGTAGAGAAATCTCTTATTCTTCTCTTGATATAGAAGAGCTTGATTTTGAAAAAGATAAATTTAAGTTTGGCAATAATAGTTTTGATTTGATTGTTAGTCTTGCAGTAATAGAACATTTAAAAGATCCAAATTTATTTTTAAATGAAATAATGAGAGTTTTAAAACCAGGGTCATTTTTATTTTTATCTACACCAAATTGGAAATATAGCAAAAATAATTTTTTTGATGATGTTACCCATGTGAAACCTTATTCTCCAGATTCATTAAAACAATTACTTGAAATAAAAGGATTTAATAAAGTAATGTTAATGCCTAGTTTAAGATGTAAATCAAAGTGGTGGTATAAAGGTAAATTTAGGTTTTTTATAGCTAATTATTTTTTACCATTTAGCGGCACTAACAAGTTAATTCCAAATTTTTTAAAAGGGAAATCCCAGGGTATGTTTGCTTTGGCGAAAAAATAATAGATAATTTTTAGATGAAAAAAAAATTTTTGAAAATTGGCTTGATAGGTTGTGGACGAGTTGCTGAACATTATAAAAAAAAAGTTTTTAACAAAAAATTTTTCAGAGAAGCTCAATTAGTCTCGGTTTGTGATAAATCAATTATAAAAAGTAAGAATTATGCTAAATCTTTAAAAATAAAGGCTTTTAAAAATTATAGAGACCCTAAATTTTATACAAATATTGATTTAGTTTTTATTTTGACAAGCTCTGGTTCTCATTTTGAGATAGCTAAATTTTTAATAAAAAAAAAAATTAATGTTCTTTGTGAAAAACCACTTACAATGACACCTGATAAAACTCTTTTTTTAGAACAATTATCTAAAAAGAACCATGTTATGTGTGGAGTTGTTTTTCAAAATAGATTTAACAAATCTATTCAATTTTTAAAAGAATTAGTTGAAAAAAAAAAACTTGGAAAAATTGTTTCAGTTTCAATAAAGCTTTTATGGTGCAGATACCAGGATTATTATAATGATGAGTGGCACGGAAAATGGAAAGATGATGGCGGTGTAATTAACCAGCAAGCAATACATCATGTAGATGTTATGAGATGGCTTTTTGGCCCAATAAAATCAGTATGTGCCGTAAGCTCAAACAGACTAAATAGATTACAAGCTGAAGATACAATGCATGTTTTGGTAAAATTTTCTAATGGATTTAATGGCACTATTGAAGCTACTACTGCCACTAGGCCATTAGATCTTGAGGCTTCTGTTACAGTTTTGGGAGAAAAGGGCAGAATAGTTATTAGTGGTATAGCATTAAATCAAATTAAAGATTTTAAAATGAAATTGTTGAATATAAAATTATCAAAGATAAAAAAAAAGTACGATGAGAAGGTCCAAAATGGATATGGTAACAATCATGTATTTTTAATTAATGAGACAATCAGAAGATTAAAAAGAAATATTATTAATCCCGTTGTAAGTTGTCATGAAGCATTGATGACAACTAAATTGATACATTCAATTTATTATAGTTGTGAAAAAAAAAAATGGGTCAAAATGAACGAAAATAAAAAATCAAAAAAATTAGGAAAAAATAATTAACTTATTTAATATTCTCATTTTGAAATAACTTATTTTAAAGTTTTTGTTACTTAATTTTGAATTAAATAGTAAAAGGGCTAAAAAAATATATGAAAAGATATAATAAATTTTTATCAAATAAAATTAAAGAAACTTATAAAAATAAGTTCGCTTGTATAATTGGATCAAATCCTTCTTCTGGAGCTAGATCACCAAAATTATGGAATAAAGCGTTTAAAAGATTAAAAATGTCACTTTCGATGATTCCTTTTGATGTAAAAGAGAAAAATTTAGAAAAATTGGTTAAAATACTTAAGTCAGATGATAAATTTATAGGTGGATCAGTTACCATTCCATACAAGTCCAAAATAATGAAATATTTAGATAAAATAGATGAAAATTCAAAAATAATTGGATCAATTAATACTATTAAGAAGTTAAAAAATGGAAAACTTTTTGGTTTTAATACTGATTTTGAGGGATGTTGTAAGACCTTAAAAAGAATACGGATAAAAAAAAATAATAAGATTCTTGTTCTGGGTATTGGAGGTGTCGGAAAAGCAGCTGTAATATCTGTTTTAAAGATATTTAAGAAAAATCCTATTTATTTATTTAATAGAAGCCAAAATAATTTAAGAAAATTTTTTAATAACATGAGTTATAAAAATCTAAATATAATTGAAAATTTCGGTAAATTGAGAAATTTAAAAGATGTTGAACTTGTTATTAATGCCACTTCAGTGGGTTTTGATTGCTGGTTTAATAAGGAAAAAAATTTTTACAATCTTAAATACTTTTCACCATTGTCTAGTATTAAAAAAATTAAATACGTTCATTCTATGGATGAAAAACAATTTATTTCTAAAAATGAATTTTTAATTCAGGAAAATTTTTCAAATTCTTACAAATTCTTTAAAAATAATAACAACGTAAAAGTATTTGATATCATTTATAACCCAAAAAAAACAGTCATTCAAAAAATTTGTGAATCATTTAATAACAAAATTTTTAATGGCAGTGAAATGAATTTAGACCAAGCAGTAATTGCATTTGCAAAAGTAAATGAATATAAAAATTATAAGAAAATTCAAAAATTTATGTTAAAACAAAATAGATAATGAATATTTTAGGATTAAATTATGGAGGCCATGACACATCTGCCTGTATTTCAATAAAAGGAAAAGTAGTAGCAGCATGTGAACAAGAAAGATATGATTATATAAAACATTCAAGAAATTTTCCAATGGAGGCAATAAATGATTGTTTGAAAATTGCCAAATTAAAATTAAATGATATCGATTTAATATCATTCTCAAATGATCCTTATCTTCAAATTAAAGAAAAATATATTAAACTTGCAGTAAACAACAATGATAGAATAAACTTTTTAATCAATGATATTGATAGAATAAAGAAATTAAGTGAAACTGAAAATTTTTTAAGGAAAAAACTTAATTTTAAAAAAAAGATTGATTTCAACGAACATCACCTTTGCCATTTGGCAAGCACTTTTTACCCCAGTGGCTTTGATAGATCATTAATAATTTCTTATGACGGGATAGGTGAAATCCATTCAGCTCTATTTGCTATTGGTAACAAAAATAAGATCAAGGTAATTCATCAAGAAAATAAGTATCCCGACTCACTAGGTTTGATTTATACAGCTATTACATTTCATTTAGGCTGGAATATTTATTGTGATGAGGGAATAATAATGGGGCTTGCCCCGTACGGCAATTCAAAAGCCAAATTAAGAAATTCAAATAAAAGATATATTGACTTTTTTAGGGAAATTATAAAAATTGATAAAAAGGATCCATTAAAATACATTATTAATAAAGACTGGATAGATTACCACAAAGTAAGAAATAAGTGGGTAAGTGATAAATTTAATAAAATTTTTGGTAAGAAAAGAAAACCTGGATCTAAAATATCATTACATCATAAAAATATTGCTGCTGCTCTTCAAGATAGACTCGAAGAAATTGTATTGTACCAATTAAAGATATTAAAAAAGAGAACAAAATCTAATTTTTTATGTATTTCTGGTGGCGTTGGGCTTAATTGCTCTTTAAATGGAAAAATTGAAAAATCAAAACTTTTTAAGAAGATATTTGTTCAACCAGCAAGTGGTGATGCCGGTGTAGCTTACGGCACATGTTTGTATAGTCATTCTAAATATCATAAAAATTTTAAATTTAAAAAAAATTATGATTTTTATTTAGGATCAAGAACATCAAAAAAAGAAATACAAAAAATTTTAATTAAAAAAAAAATTAATTTTAAAGATTATAAAAATGATATTTTTTTACAAACTGCAAAACTAATTTCTGAAGGAAAAATAATTGGATGGTATCAAGGAGCAACTGAGTTTGGTCCAAGAGCTTTAGGGAATAGGAGTATTTTATGCAAACCTTTTCCAGAAAAAATGAGAGATCATATAAATAAAAATGTTAAGTTCAGAGAGTACTTCAGACCATTTGCACCAGCAGTATTAGATGAAAATTTATATGATTTTTTCTCTATAAAACAATCTAGTCCTCATATGTTGATTGCTTGCAAAGTAAAAAAGAATAAAAAGAAATCCATTCCAGCAGTGGTTCATGTAGACGAAAGTTGTCGGGCTCAAAGTGTTTCAAAAAATTTAAACCTTAATTTTTGGAAGTTAATAAATGAATTTAAAAAAATAACTGGAATTCCTATTTTATTAAACACTTCTTTTAATATTAAAGGCCAACCAATTGTAAATAGCCCAAAGGATGCTATAGATTGCTTTAGAAAATATAAAATAGATTATCTAATAATGGACACATTTTTAATTAAAAAAGCTAAAAAGAAATAAAAAGAATGGATAATAAATTTCCAGGAAAAGATATCTCAATTGAAGATTTAAAGACTAAATTTCCATTAGCCGCTAAGAAAAACAAAAATCATAAAAGTAAATTTAAGATAGCTGGAGTTGAGTTTGGTGGAAATACAATACCAGTTTTTGCTGGACCAAATATGGTAGAAAGTAAGAAGCTTATATTAGATGTTGCAAAAAATGTGAAATCTAGTGGAGCACACTTTTTGCGAGGTGGAGCTTTCAAGCCGTTAACTTTTCCATATAGAAATAAAAAATATAACGAAACAAGAGAAGATGGAATAAAGTGGTTGGCAGAAGCAAAAGATAAATACAACATTCCTGTTATTACCGAAATTATGGAGGAAAAATATTTAGATTTAGTTTGCGATGTTGCTGATATACTTCAGATAGGATCTAGAAATATGCAAAATTATCCTTTAATTACCGCATGTGCGAAAACAAAAAAACCTATAATGATTAAACGACATTATGGTTCTTCATTAAGAGATTGGTTAGGTGCCGCAGAGTATGTGTTAATTGAGGGAAATAAAAAAGTAATTCTATGTGAAAGAGGAGTTTCAGTTCCTCATACACATAGATCAACATCACGATTTCTATTAGATTTACAAGTTGTGCCAGCTGCTCAAGAGGTTACGCATTTACCCATAATTGTAGATCCTTCACACGCAACTTTTTGGAGACAATGGGTAAGACCTATGGCCTTAGCGAGTATAGCATCTGGTGCAGATGGAGTTATGCTGGAAGTCCATCCAGACCCACACAACTCAGCTGTTGATCCATTGCAACCTATAGATTTTAAAGAATTTCGTAATCTTATGAAAGAAATGAATATAATTTCTAATCAGATAAGTAAAAGAAGAATTTTGTGAAAAAATTTTTTAAAAAAATAGATGATTTATTAAGGTAGTTTAATAATTTTGAGCTTAATTAAAATTTATTTTCAAAAGTAAAAATTTATTTTATGAGAAATATTTTTATAGGAGGAGGTACTGCTTCAGGAAAATCAACAATAATTTATTTATTTGATGGTCATCCTGAATTCCTAGTTAATGCTATTCATTTTCAAATAATTGAAGCATTTCAAAATTTAATAAATAATTACAATGAAATTAAAGATAGAAAGATTAGTGATAAAAACTTCTGTTTTTTTTTAAAGTATAAAGAAAAAAACTATTACATAACTGAACAAGATCTAGAGAACATCCTTTTAGATATTGATATTAAAAAATTAGAAAGATATTCAAATGATAAAACATATCCAAATCATACGTCAGCACTTGAAAAAGATTTTTTGGAATTTAATTTTGATTTTCAAAACTTTATGAAAAATTTGAAGAAAGATTTAGAAAATAATAAAGATTCTGCCTTATCTTTTAAAACATTTATAGAAAAATTTTATTACAATTTTTTTTCAAATTGGCTAGATAAAAAATTCATTTTATCAAATGAAAAATCTATTGTCAGTAAGTTACCCACTAATATAAGTAGTATAGAATTCGCACTAAATAATATTCCAAATTCAAAAATAATTTATGTAGATAGAAAAAGTATTGGAATTATGAAATCAAGAGTTTTGAATTTCATAAAGATAAGAAATTTAGATATTAAAGATTTTGATAGATATTTTTTGATATTTTCAAAAGGAGATTTTTTAAAAAAAATTAATTATCAAAAAAAAAAAATTAGATTATTAAAAAAAAAGTTTCCAGATCAAATTTTTTTGACATCTCTAGAAGCACTTGTGGATGATAAAGAAAAAGAAATGAAAAAAGTAGCAAATTTTTTGAATATAAAATTTGAAGAAATTTTAACAAAAATTACTTATTTATCTAAAAAAATAAAAGAAAACCATTTGGATCAAATAAATGATGATAGACATCAAATTTCTGAAAAATCTGAATTCTTTTTTAATATTATGGATTCAAATTGGAATAATTTTAATAAAATTAATAAACTATTTTACATAAAATACTTTAAGGTATTTTTGTTATCTCTTTATTTAAGAATAAAATTTTTATTTATAAAAATTTAACTTATTTTAATTTTTTTCAAGGAGGTAAAATTTTTCTTCAAGATTAGGATCGTTGTCAATTTTTATCAAATCTTTATTTAGTACTGTAACCTTAAAATTCAATTTAATTGAAATTTTTTTAAGATAATTTAATGTTAAAAAAAAAGAATGTTGCACACCATCATTAATTCCATGTGCTTGAATTAAAATATTATTAGAATTATTGAGTATTTTATTTAAAACTTTAGAAATATTCTCTGTATGATCTATTGAATTATCTAAGTAGACTAAATCAATTTTTTCACTTAAATCCTTAAGTTCAACAAAATTGATACTATTTTCCATATTTATTAAATTTTTACAATTAATGTTCATAATATTACAACCGAGGTTCCAATTTCGTTCAGTTGTATTTTTTATAAAATATAATTTTTGAGGGTTAATTTTCGAATCAAAATTTTTGAATAAAGATTTATTTTTTAAATTATTAAAAAAATTATAGGTTTTTAATATAATTATATTTAAGTATCCAATAAGGTTATAAAAAATTGATAACTTTTTATAATACCTTGTGTCATCAATATTTTTTTTTAAAAAAACATTACTAATATTATAAACTAAACTTTTTTCTTTATTTTTAATTAGACTGAAAATTAATAAAAATCCCATAAAGGGGCAACCAAATTCAGCATAGCTATAAATATTATTAAATCTATTATGCATAAATTTAAGTATCATCAATCTATTATTCAAAAATTTTTGATTTTTACTTAAAATCATAAAAAAACGACTCCAACCACTATGATGTCTAGTCTCTGAATATAAAATTTTAATATAATATTCCTTTAACCATTTATTAAAAAAAATTAGATCACAATTTAAACATTGTGAAAGTTCAGTATTCTCAATTATTAATTTATCGTTTAAATTAAACCGATTATTTAAATATTTTATGTATCTATTGGTTTTATATTCAAACTTTAATTTTTTTGTATCTGTTTTTTCGTTGCATGAAGGACAATAGTATTCTTTAAAATATTCGTTCATTTAGTTTATTATCAATTATCTTACTTTAAATAAATTAAGTATATATTTAAATAGAAAAATAGATATTTTTATGAATCCTTATATAAAGTTATTAATTAATTAAAGGTTTGATATTATCAAAAAAATATAAATTTAATTATGAAAAATAAAACTATATGTATTATTTTAGCTAGAGGTGGATCTAAAGGATTAAAAAAAAAAAATCTTAGAAAAATTAATGGAAAACCACTTATATATTATCCAATAACTGATGCAATTCAATCTGGTGTTATAGATCATATTATAGTTTCCACTGATGATAAACAGATTGCTAAGGTTGCAAAATCTTATGGTGCTGAAATTCCATTTATGAGACCGAAGAAACTAGCAGGTGATTTGTCTACTACAGAAGATGGTTTAAAATATACTTTATTAAGATATGAAAAATTGACGGGACAAAAATTTGAATTTTGTGTTTTTT
The DNA here is from genome assembly GCA_003216235.1 of Pelagibacteraceae bacterium AG-404-P07. GTDB lineage: Bacteria > Pseudomonadota > Alphaproteobacteria > Pelagibacterales > Pelagibacteraceae > Pelagibacter. Next base: position 67,620 of record QCJE01000001.1, on the reverse strand, counting down.
TGGGTGCTACTGATATTTTTAGAAATATCAATTGGATAAAAAAAGGGTTAGATATTTTAAAAAGAGAAAAGAAAGTTGAAAGTGTTTTTTCAGGACATGTAACTCATAAAAATTTTTGGGAAAAAAAGAAAAATAAATGGATTAGATTGAAACCATGGATGAAAAAATATTCTTCAAGGCAAGTTAGGCAAAAAATAATTAGAGAAGATACTGCTCTAACTTGTGTATCCAGATCATATTTATGGAGAAAAGGTAATAGAATAGGAGATAATATAAAGATTATTGAAAATGATGATATTTTAACTAGTTTTGAAATCCATGATAAAAAAGATCTTAAGATTGTTGATACATTATATAAAATGAGATTAAAAAAAATAATTTAAAATATTTCGTTTAAGAGATTTTTAATTTTTATATTTTTAATATTATTTTTATTTACTTCTAAAAAACTAAAATGGTCTTTAACATTATAAATACCAATATTTTTTGTATTAAAATTTCCAGATCTAATTAAATTTGCTTTTGCTATAAATGATAAACCGATCCTTGAAAATAAATTTTTAATATTTCTTATTTTTTTAGGCATCAACCCATCATTTACTTTGTTAATTTTTTTATCTATTTGTTTGAAAATTGTACCTTTCTCCTCTTTAACGGCGTAAACAATATCTGAATTATTTTTATGAATTTGTTCTAACATTTTATCAAAAATTTTATAATCCCTAAAAGGAAAGTTTTCTGTAGCCAAGACTATATAATCGGCGAAAATTTTATTTTTTTCTAATTTTTTTAAATAAAATTTGGCTATTGTTCCAATATCAATATAGTCTTGTGAAAGATTTTTTGGTCTTAAGAATGGAACTTTAGCACCATTTTTTGAAGAAATATTTTTTGTATTTTTATTATCTGTCGCAATATAAACATCTGAAATATATTTTGATTTTTTTAAATCTTGTATTGTTTTTGTAATTAAATAATTTTTATTGTTATGAGTTAAAGATATATTCCTTTGTGGAACTATTGCGATTGTATTCATATTTTTTAAATTTGTACTTACTTTAGGCCTATAAATATTGTCTAAATTTTCTAAAATACTTACTATTTCAGAACACCTTTTTTCATCCATATTTTGATTTATTCCATGCCAATGAAAAACTGCTGCCTCAGGTTCATAAATTAATTTATACCCTTTGTTAATTACTTTGTGCGCCCAAATACGATCTTCTATATGTTCAACATTTTTATCAAAAGGTATTTTTTTCCAAAGGGTTTTTCTAATTGCACTATTTGCATTATGAAAGAATGTATCTTTTCTTTGAATTCTCTTTTCTAATCCAAAAAATGTATAAAGATCTCGTTTGTCAAAATCAGATGAATAAGCAAGTGGTAGCTGTCTTCCATAAACACCAGCAACATTTTTGTCTTTGAAATTTTGGACTAACTTTAATAACCAATCATTATTTTCTGGAATACAATGGGCGGATAAACAAACAATAATTTCACCAGAGGACTTTTGAATACCTTTGTTTAAAGCATCACCAGGAAAAAACTTATTAATCTTAATTAGTTTAACTTTAAATTTAGAGATTTTGTTTAATGTTGAGTCTTTAGATTTATTATCTACGATTATTATCTCAAAATTACTATAAGTCTGTTTTTTGATCTTTATTAAGCATTGCTCAATCCATTGCTCTTCATTTTTTGTTCTTATTACGATAGAAACTTTTGGATTTTTCCGATTATTTTTATATTTCATAAATTAAAATATTATTATTGACCTATCAAAATTTAGATGTAAATTCAACTACTGTTCAATTATTGAACACTATAAAATGGATAACGAAAGCAAAAAACTAGATATTCTAAGATCAATTAATGACAATCCAAAGACAAGTCAAAGAGAATTAGCTAAAAAATTAGGCTTTAGTCTTGGAAAATTAAATTATTGTCTGAAAAGTTTAAAGGACAAAGGTTTAATAAAATTCTCAAACTTCAAAAAAAATAAAAATAAATTAAATTATATATATATCCTTACTCCCAAAGGTATATCCGAAAAAACAAAATTAACGCTAAATTTTATGCAAAGAAAAGCCTTAGAATATGAAGAATTAAAAAAGGATTTAAAGGAAGAATCAAATGGGAAAAAGTAATAAAAAGATGAAAAAAAAAATCTTGCTTATTGTTAGAAGAGGATTTTTAGAGTTCGAATATTTTCAAACTATTCTAAAAGATTTATCTTTGGAATTTGAAATCAACACGATTTTTTTAAATAATAGATCATATGAAAATTTAAAATCTAAAACTGAACTTTTTGAGGAATGGCAAAAGATAAACAATAATTTCTTTATTCAAAAAAAATTTCATTTTCCAATTTATAAAATTATTAATCATATTTTACAAAAATTAAATTTTAGAATTATAAATAATTTTAAGAATAAAATTAATTACGACTTGCATGATCCAACTAAATTAATCAATAAACTAGATATAGGGTCAATTAAAGATATTGAGTATTTATTCACTGAATATAATAATTTTTCAATATGGATTAAAAATTTTTACTATTTAAAAGATAGACCAAAAATTATCTTTTTTCCAAGTTCACCACAAATAATCTCTAATACAAAAAAAATTAATAAAAATAAAAAATTATATGGAGACTTATTGTTAACAATTTCAGATAAAGAAAAAAATTATTGGAAAAATTTTATAGATAAAAAAAAAATAAAATCTATTGGAGTTCCTCAGTTTAATGAAATTAGAAAAAAAAATAAAACTCAAAAATCAAAAAAAAAAACAATTCTGCTAGCGATTGGTCAGCCAGCTCAACCGGGTTATAAATATTTTATTAATCATGCAGAAGAGATTTTTGATTATTTTATTAAATTAAAAAATATAAAAATAATTGTCAAAACGCACCCATTTGTTTATTCAAAGAAATTAGATACGCTGATAAATAAATATAAAAATAAATATAAAAATTTTATTGAAAGTAAAAAATTAATAATAAACTTGTGTAAAGATATTAATTTATTAATTTGTAATTTAGTAACATCTTCTGCAATATATGGATTAGTTTATAAATCTCCGGTAATAAGCTTTCCAATAGACAAAGAGAATATCAAGGTATTAAATTATAATGAAGAACTTGGATTAATTAAAAGAACTAATTCAATAGAGGATTTTAAAGAAAAAATAAATTTAGCCTTATATAGGACAAATTCAAGACTATGGTTGAATCAACAAAAAAATTTTAAAAAATATTTTTTGAAACGAAGTTATTCAAAAAAAAAGATATTAAGATTGTTTGAGGAATTAAAAACATGATGAATTTAACTGAAACTATAAAAAAATTTATAATTGTCACTAACTTTCAAAGAAAGAGATTATTTTATGTTTGTGCATTAATGATTATAGCCGCTATTGTTGATGTATTATCAATAGGCTCATTATTTCCAATTTTCAATCAGCTAATAATGGGTGAAACTAATTTTTTTTTAAGTGATAAGATGGATCATCTTTATACTTTTTTTGGTATAGAAAATGAGCTAATTTTTTTTCTAATTCTTACATTTCTTTTATTTTCAATAAAAAACTTATTTATGTTTTACTATATGAAAATTTCTTCATATTATTTTTCATATTTAACTATTTTCCATCAGGAGCAAATTTTAGAAAGTTTTCTATCAAAAAGATATGATTGGCTATCAAATAAAGACTCTTCTTTTTTTGTAAGAGAAATACTCATGGAAGCTAAACAACTTAATACAAATTTTGTTCAACCAATTTTGACAATATTATTGAACTTAATAACAATTTTATTTTTTTCTATATTTTTATTTAATGTAAATTTTGAATATACAGTTTATCTTATATTATTTTCGATATTATTTTATTTCATATTTGCATTAATCTTTAGAGAAAAAATAATTTTTTTTGGAAGTCAAAGAAGATCAATGAATTACAAAATGATTGATAATGTAAAACAAATATTTGAAGGAATAAGAGAACTTACCGTTTATCAGAAAAAAAATTTCTTTAGAAAAGATCTAAAAAAAAGATTAAATCGAATGGCTAACTTAAATGTTACAAGAAGTTTAATTTCAAATATTCCAAGACTAATACTTGAAGTAATGGTGGTATTTTTATTCTTGATTGTGGTGTTACTTAATCAAGATAATTCACAACAACATTTGGCAACAATTGGAATTTTTGTTGCTTCCTCTTTTAGGATTATGCCAAATGTGATATCTTTAATTAGATCATACCAGAGGATGAATTTTTCTAATACAGCAGCAGATTATTTAGTACCTGTCTTAAAAGAAGTTGAATTAGATAAAAAAAATCAAATACAATTACAAAAAAAAGATTTAGTGTTTAATGATTCTTTAGAATTAAGAGATGTTAATTTTAATTATAATGATCAAAAAATTTTTGAAAATTTAAATTTATTAATAAAAAAAAATTCGTGCATTGGAATTCAAGGGGAAAGTGGCTGTGGAAAAAGTACTTTAGTTGATATTATTTGTGGTTTATTAAAAATAGATAATGGAACTATATATTTAGATGGAGAAGAGCAAGACATTCATGAAGAAAATAATTGGAAAAATCAGATAAGTTATATTCAGCAATCTATTTATATTTTTGACTCAAATATTTTTGAGAATATTGCATTGGAAAATGATCAAAGTAAAATAAATCATAAATTAATAGATGAAATATTGAGCAATTTAAATATTCAGGAATTTACAAAAAAAAAAGAAGAGTCTCTTGGTGAACTTGGAGCAAGAATATCAGGTGGGCAAGCGCAAAGAATCGGTATTGCAAGAGCATTATATAATAATTCATCAATAATTATTTTTGATGAATCATTTAATAGTCTTGATAGTAAAAATTATAACCAAATTCTTAATTTGATAAATAAACTAAAAAAGAATAAAACAATTATAATCATATCTCATGATGAAAAAGATTTTTTATTATGTGATAAAAAATATAAAATTAAAGATAAAAAAATTTTGGAATTAAATTAAATTTTGATATGAAAAAAAATTATTTTATTACTGGGGGGACAGGTTCATTTGCAAAGAAATTTATTAGTTTATTAATCAAAAAAAAATTAGCAAAGAAAATTATAGTTTTTAGTAGAGACGAATTTAAACAACAACTAATGAAAGAATCTTCTTTTGTTAAATCAAATTTGAGTATTTTTAGATTTTATATTGGAGATGTTAGAGATAAAAATAGATTACAATGGGCAATTAATGAGGATATTGATGTAGTAATACATTCCGCGGCATTAAAACAAGTCCCAACAACAGAGTATAACCCATTTGAAACGGTTCAAACTAACATCGTAGGTACTCAAAATATAATTGAAGTTTGTATAAACAAAAATATCAATAAAACAATTTTAGTAAGTACAGATAAAGCTGTGTCTCCACTGAACTTATATGGTTCAACAAAACTAACTGCTGAAAAACTTTTTATTTCTGCAAATTTATTTAAAGGTAAGTCGAGATGTAAATTTAGTGTAGTTAGATATGGAAACGTGATGGGAAGTAGAGGCTCGGTAATTCCAATTTTATTAAGACAAAACCAACAAAATAAAAATTTTACTGTAACAGATAAGAATATGACAAGATTTAATATTACATTGGACCAGGCAGTTAAGTTTGTAGATAATTGTATTCAAAAAATGACAGGTCAAGAAATATTTATACCAAAATGCCCATCTTATAAGATTTTAGACATAACAAATGCGATAAATAAGAATAGGAAAATTAATATTATAGGAATTAGAAAAGGCGAAAAGATTCACGAAGAATTGGTTAATAGTTCTGAATTTTATTATTCAAAAGAAAATAAAGAGTCATTTATTCTTTATCCTTTAAAAAACATTAAATTAAAAAAGAATAAAAGAATCATTTCCCTAAATTCCTATAATAGCTTTAATAATAAAAATTTTTTAAAAGTTGACGAAATTAAAAAACTTATCTTTAAAAATATTTCCGATTTTGAAAAATAAAATGTTAATTTCCTACACAAAACAGAGTATTTCTTATTCTGATATAAATGAAGTTGTTAAATCTTTAAAAAATGAATTTATTACTCAAGGACCGTTAGTAAATATTTTTGAAGCTAAGCTGAAAAGAAAATTTAAATGTAAGAATGCAACAGTAGTCAATAATGGATCATCAGCACTAATTTTAGCCGGTAAAGTTTTAAATTGGAAAAAAGGTGATCATATTGCAGTACCACCAATAACATTTCTATCTTCTGTGAATGCTATTGAACATTTAGGAGCCAGGCCACTTTTTATAGATATAGATATGAATGATTACTGCATGGATGCAGATAAACTTGAGGAAAAACTAAAAAAAGATAAATATAAAAAAATTAAATCAGCTATAGTTACTGATTATGGTGGTCAGCCAGCAAATTGGAAAAAATTTTTAAGATTAAAGAGAAAATACGGTATAAAATTAATTAATGACAATTGTCATGCAATAGGTTCAAGAATAAATAATAATTCTGGATATGCTTGTAAGTATGCAGATATAACAACTTTAAGTTTTCACCCAGCAAAAGCTATTACTACTGGAGAGGGTGGAGCCATTCTATCAAATGATAAAAATCTTCATCAGAGAATAAAAATATTGAGATCACATGGAATTGAGAGAAAAAATAATAAATACTGGAGCTATAAAATGAATGAATTGGGTTATAATTTTAGACTTCCAGATATTAATTGTGCACTTGGAATAAGTCAGCTTAAAAGACTTGATAAATTTATTTCTAAAAGGAGAAAAATAGCAAAAGTTTATGATAATTTTTTTTCAAAATATGATATTTTTAAAATTCCTAAAAATATTGCTCATAATTTTAATTCGTATCATCTATATCCTTTACTTATCAATTTTAAAAAAATAAAAGAAAGTAGAGATTTTGTCATAAAAAAATTTTTAAAATTTAATATAAAACTACAGGTACATTACATTCCAGTAAATTCTCAACCTTATTATAAAAAAAAATATTCTTTTAAAAAAAAAGATTTTAAAAATTCTATGATATTTTATGATCAAGAGCTTTCATTGCCAATTTATAACGATTTATCAAAAAGAAATGTGAATTTTTTTCTAAGTAAATGTAAAAAAATTTTTAATTTAAAAATTTGAAAATATCCTATCAAAAAAAATAGTCGTTTTTTTTTGTTGTTTTTTTGAAAATTTTTTAATTTCTTTCAAACTATATTTTTTTGTTTTAAATTTATAATTGAGCATTAAATAAGTTAATTTATCAACTTTATAAGGATCAAAATATTTTAAGTTTTTACTTTTACCCATTTCTAAATTCACTTTAATATTAGATGCAAAAATTGGAACATTTAGGCTCATGGCCTCGTAAGCAGATCCACCTCCGGGACCTCCCTCAAATAAACTTGCTTGTATCAAAGCCTCAGAATTTTTCATAAGAAACAACTGATCATTTTTCAAAATATTTCCTAATATCTTAATTCTATCATTGAGTTCAAATTTATTTATAAGATCTAATATTTCATTGAGGAAATTCGGCATTCTTCTATCATGAGTGTCTCCAGTAAATATGAGGTCATTTTTTCCTCCTTTTTTGCAATAATTATTAAATGCTTTAATAACGAATTTATGATTTTTATGTACCCATAACTGATTGCAAACAATAAAATATTTCTTTTTTATATTATAAATTTTTTTTATATTTCTCCTGAATTTTAGATTATTTAAATTTATGTTTGGAGCAAAAGGTATTGAATGAATTTTTTTCCCTATTAAATTTCTTGAATAAATACTCCTAAGATTTTTCTTTGTATTTTTTGCATTAACTATAATAGAATCGCAATTATTTAAATTTTTTTTAATTTCTAATTTTCTACTTTTAATTTCATCTGAAGAAAAATATTTCTTAAGGTATTCATGTTGTAAATCGAAAACATAAAAAATATTTTTTTCTTTATACCTTTTAAATGGTTTAGCTACAGGAAATATTAATTTTGGGTTTATTTCTTGAATTGTTGATACTAAATTTGAGTAATCTTTATCAATTATTCTAATTCTTATACCATTTTTTATAATATAATTTTCAATTGTTTTAACTCCATCCGTAAGAGGCCATTTATAAGAAAATTTTTTTTTATTAAAAAAAAAATTAAACAAACTATAAAAAGGATATATCTTTTTTTTGATTTGAGTATTGATATTGTTTTTTGGTAAAACTATAAATAATTCAAATTTTCTATCTAAATTTTTTATTCCATTAAGAAAGTATAAAAATACATCAATTCCACCATTCCAATTCAAAAAAAAAAAAGGGTTTAGGAGAATTTTATTTTTCATTTAATGCGGCATGTTCCATTTTTTTTGTAATTATTTTTCTTTTTTTAATTTTTTTGACGGGTATACCAGCATACACATTCCATTTTTTTAAATTTTTCTTTATTAATGATAGTGCCCCGACAGACACGCCTTTATCTAATGTGACACCAGGAAGAATAACTGTACCTGGTCCAATTATACAGTGCTCATCTAGATAAACTTTTCCTTTAATAGGTTTTGTATATTTTTCTTTAAATGTTGGATTTGTAATTGTTGAGCCATCATAATTATCAGATTTCGTATAAATTTTTACTCCTTGTGATAAGTTACAATAATTTCCAATAAATAAATTTTCAGATCCATTCAGATAACAAAAACTACCTATGTGTATATTATTTTTAATTATGACCATACCTCTGATAGCTATTATAATTGCGTAGTCATCAATTCTCACATTAGAGCCTATAGAAATATTTTTTGGGTTAATGAAAGAAGCTTTTTTTGAAATTAAAACATTTTTCCCTAATTTTTTGAAACCTATTTTTTTTAATTTTGAAAAATTTAAATAACCTTTTGTCATTTTTTAAAATAATCATTAATTATCTTACATATTTTTTTTAATTGTCTATTTTCTATGTCAGGATAGCTTGGTAAACACAAACCTAGATTATTTAATTGTATTGCGTTTTTGAAATTATTTTTCTTTTTATACATTGGCATGGTGTGAATAGGATAAAATGTCGGTCTAGTTTCAATGTTATTTTTATTAAGTATTTTATTTATAATTTGATTTATTTTTTTAGATTGAAAAAAAATTACTGTTAGCCAATAGCAGTTATCAAGACCATGCACTTCATTTGGAAACTTTACATGTTTAGCATCTAAATTTTTTTTGTAAAAATTGAATATATATTTTTTCCTTTTTAAGATTTTTGAGATTTTTTTAATTTGAGCAAAACCTAATGATGCACAAATATTTGTCATTCTATAATTATAACCAATAACATCATGCCAGTAATATTTTTTTTTATTTGTAACACTTAAACCTTGGCCTTTATATTTTTTAACTTTCTTTATCAAGAATTTCTTATTTGAACATACCATCCCCCCTTCTCCTGTAGAAATAGTTTTACTGCCAAAAAAACTAAAAGTGCAGATATCACCAAAATTTCCTAAATGTTTTTTTTTATAAAAAGAACCTAGGGCTTCAGCACAATCCTCAATAAGGTATAAATTGTGTTTTTTTTTCAATTTCAGAAGTTTTGATAGATTACATGTATAACCATAAAGATGTGGCACTATAATAGCTTTTGTCTTTTTTGATATTTTCTTCTCTATATCTTTTATTGATATTTGCATTGTACCAAAATCTGAGTCCACAAATATAGGTTTTGCACCCACATATTTAATGCAGTTTACAGACGCAATATAAGTAAATGTTGGAACAATTATTTCATCATTTTGTCTAATATTGAGCGCTAAAAGACATAAGTGCAAAGCTGCTGTCCCATTTACTGCCGTTGTGCAGTGTTTTATATTTGTAAATTTCTTAAATTCATTTTCAAACAATTTTATGAATTTTCCTTTTGATGATATCCATTTTTCATCTAAACAACTTATAACATTTTTTTTTTCATTAATGCCAATTGTAGGAGAATATAAAGGTATTGGTTTCATTGTTTATTTAAATGTTCTTTGTTCATTAAAATATCTTCAGATTTAATAAATTTATCAATAGTTAAATTAATATTTTTTATACTTATTTTTTCATAATTTTTTAACCAATAATAGTATAATTCAGGCCCGTCTCTTCTATACCATCCTTTTAAATAGTTTGAATATTCAAAAAAATTAAATAACCAATCATTAGTATTATAAAAAACATATCTATTTGCAAAATATTTATATATCTCCTCTTTTTTAATTGATGAATTTTTTTTAAACTTTTTTAAATTAAAAATAATATATTTTAAATGATTTTTACTTTTTGCATGTATATTAAATTTACAATTAATAAATGGATTTACTTTTGAACAAGTTATTGTGGGAATTTTAAAATAAGGAAATTCATATGCTACACTACCATGACAAGTTATAATAAAATCAATTTTATCTTTCACAATTCTATAATTTGAATAATTCGGAGGAAGAACAGTAATATTTTTTTTATTATTAAACATCTCGTCTATAATTGATCTAGATTTTCTCTGTGTTGTGCCAAGTTTGCCAACTAAATCAGGGTGACTTTTTATATACCAATTATAATTTGTTTTTAAAGATAAATTTAATATGTATCTAAGCCACTCATAATAATCTGAAAACAAAACATGATCCCCCCATCCGTGAGGAGCATCATAAAAATCATGAGGAGAAACTAATATCTTAATTTTATTATTTTTTTTGATCAAAGATTTTTGATTATTTTTAAGAAATGAATTTTTTTTAAGAGTGGAAACAATATTAAAAGACTTTTCATTTCCTTTAAGCACATTATCTAAAATATGTTTTCCTTGTAAATATATTTTTTTCCTTTTTTTTAAATTTAATTTGTTGAATCGAATTAAATCAAAATCTTTATGATGTATTTCAAAAGGAAATCTTTTATTTAATCTTTTAATTCTATCTAAACTTAGTAAGTAAGCTTTTTTATTAAATTTTAATGCAACTCTTAGTATTATACCGTATGAATATACAGCATGTGAGTTGACAACTTTTTCAATATCTTGATTATTTTCAAAATATTCTAACCAAAAAAATAATAGATTTATAGATTCTCTAACTAAATTTGAAAACCTTTGATCCTTGAAATTTAAAGTTGGTTCACGATATTTTTTACAATATGTATCATAGATTAAATCTCCAATTAAAACATCCTGTACTTTAAAATTTGTTAATTTTTTTTTTGATTTTAAATTTATTATTTTACTATGATACTTATTCACCTTAGTTTGATTGTGGACTTTTCTAGGATATATAAAATTTTTTACATTAAATAGTTTGTAAATTTTTTTTATCATTAAGTTAAATACATATTTCCTTAAGAAAAAAATGAAATAATTTTCATCAATTGAATGTTTAATCACAGAATAATTATAAAAACCTCTGATTTCATAAGGGAAAGAATGTAAAAAATGATTTAAAAAATAAAATATTGGTATTTGAAAACTTGAGAAATTATTGAGTTCACAAAGTATAATTTTTTTTTTTGAAAAATTGTTTTTAAGATTATTTTTTTTTATTTTTTTTGTTAATCTTATATAGATTGCTAAATATTTTAGCTGTGTAATAAAGTAATTTGCCATAAAAATAAATTGTGAAATAATATAAATATAAAATAAACTTATTTATGTAATAAAAATTAGTCAAAAATAAAGCAAATTTTACTAAAAAAATAATGCCTAATATTGTTTAATAAATTATAGCAGATATAACTATAAAAAATTTATTAATTTAAAAGGACTTTAAAATCAAAAGAATTTTCTTTAAAAATGTACTGAAAAATAGTTACTTTATATAAAAACCCTTATCAAGTATGAAAAAAAAGACTGCTTTAATATTTGGAATTAATGGCCAAGATGGAGCGTATTTAGCAAAAAGATTAATAAAAAATAAATATTATGTATATGGCGTTAGTAGAAGAAAAAATTATATTAATTTAATAAAATTAGATATTTTAAAAAAAATAAGATTATTAAATTTACCTGATTTTAATAATATTAAAATTAAAAAATTACTTAAAAAAAATTTTAATGAAATTTATTTTTTGGCAGGACAGTCTAGTGTGAGGAAATCTTTTACCAAAAGACTTCTTACTTACGAGAGTCAAATTTCACCTCTAAGATATATATTAGATTTTATTGTTAACCAAAAAAGAAAAAAATCAAAATTTTTATATGCTGGGAGTAGTGAAATATTTGGTAACTTTAATCTTAAAAAAAAGGTAAATGAAAAAAGTTTAAAAAAACCTGTAAGTCCATATGGAATGGCGAAATTAATCGGCTATGAAATTATAAAATCTTACAGATCAATTTATAAAATTCCTGTTTGTACAGCAATTTTATTTAATCATGAGTCATCACTAAGAAATAAAGATTTCGTTTTTAAAAAAATTATTGATAATATAAAAAAAATTAAAGAGGATCGTAAATTAAAACTTAAAGTTGGAGATATAAATATTAAAAGAGATTGGGGTTGGGGGCCAGAATACATGATTGGTTGTCATAAAATTTTAAACTCCAAAAAATTGGACGATTATATTATTGCAACCGGCAAAACGGTTTCACTTAAGGAAATAATTAAGTTTTCTTTTAAAAAATTCAATATGAATTGGAAACATTATACATTAGTAGAGAAGAAAAGTTTTAGAAAGTTTGAAATAAGGGAAAATTACTCAAGCACAAAAAAACTTAAAAAAAATATTAAATGGTTTCCTAAATATAAATATAGAGATGTTATTAATAATTTATTAAGTGGAAAAATATAAAAAATGAAAGAAAAATTTGAATCATTCGAAACACTTCCTGAAGTTATAATGGAAGGAGGATTAAGAACCAAAAAAATTTTTAAAAGTTCTAAAACTAACAAACCTTTAATCACTGTTATTACTGCAGTTTATAATAATGAAATATATTTAGAAGAATGCATTAAAAGTCTTCATAATCAAAAATATGATAATTTTGAACATATAATTTTAGATGGTGGCTCAACTGATAGAACACTAGATATTATAAAAAAATATGAGGATAAAATTGATTATTGGTGTTCAAAAAAAGATAATGGAATTTATCATGCTTTTAATAATGGTATGAAACTTGCCAAAGGTGATTATTTAGGTTTTTTAAATTCTGATGATGTTTACACAGAAAATGCTTTTGAGTTATTAAATGTTTATATAAAAAATAATCCTTCTAAAGATTTTATTTTTGGAGCAGTTAAAAAACATTGGGGAATTTTACATGGATACAAACCATATAAAATTTTTTGGAGTTGGGGCTTTTACTCCAGTCATTCAACTGGTTTTTTTATTAAAAAAAATTCAGCTAAGAAAGTAGGTTTATATAATCTTAAATATAAGTATTCATCAGATTATGATTATTTTTTTAGAATGATAGTAAAAGAAAAGTTGAAAGGTATTGGAACAAAAAAAAATGAATTATTTGGAGTTTTTAGAAGAGGCGGTTATTCAAGTAAAATAAATTTTTTTGATCATTTTATTGAGGAAATTAGAATAAGATTAGATAACGGACAAAATAGATTTCTTGTATTAATAATATTTATATACAAATTTTTAAAAAATATTTCTAAATTATGAAAATTTTAATTACTGGTGTGGCTGGATTTATAGGTTTTAGTTTAGCTATTCAACTTTTAAAAAAAAAACATAAAATTTATGGAATAGATAATTTTGATAAATATTATTCAGTTTCTTTAAAAAAACGAAGAGTAAATTTACTAAATAAGAATAAAAAATTCAATTTTAGTAAATTGGATATAAATAATAAAAAAAAATTAAATAATTTCTTTAAAAAAAAAAAAATTGACATTATTATTAATTTAGCTGCCCAGGCTGGTGTTAGGTATTCTCTTATAAATCCAACAAAATATATAGATGTTAATATTTTAGGTTTTTTGAATTTAGTAGAAGAAGCAAAAATAAATAAAATAAAAAAATTTATCTATGCATCATCAAGTTCTGTTTATGGTGAAAATAAAAATTTTCCTTTAAAAGAAAATGAAAAACTTAATCCAAAAAATATCTACGCAGTTAGTAAAAAACTCAATGAAGAAATTGCAGAAATGCATCAAAAAATTGATAAAATAAATTTTGTTGGTCTTAGATTTTTTACAATATTTGGAGAGTGGGGTAGACCAGACATGTTTATGATGAAATTATTCAAAGCCCATATGACAAAAAAAATATTCTACATAAATAATTTTGGAAATCATGAAAGAGATTTTACATATATTGGTGATGCTGTTAAGGCAGTTGAAAAGATAATTAAAAAAAGATTTAATAAACATGAAGTTTTTAATATTTGTTCCAACAATCCTATAAATATTTATGATGTTGTAAGAAATTTTAATAAAGCTCATAAAGTTAAATTTAAATTGATTGAAATGCACAAAGCAGACATTATGAAAACACATGGAAGTAATAAAAAATTAACAAATTATGGTTTAGGATTAAATTATTCTGAGTTTTACAAAAAATTTTATCAAACTTTTGAATGGTACAAAAAAAATAAAATTTATAAATTATAGGTTTTAAATTGAAATATAACATTGTTTTTGGTTCTTCAGGATTGGTTGGAAGTGCTTTTTACAATAAATTTAAAAAAAAAAAAAATTTTATTTTTTTTAGTAGATCAGGCATTGAATTTAAAAAATTAGATTTAGAAAAAAAAAAACTACAATTTTCTTTTAAAGAAGTGGACAAATGTTTTTTTTTTGCAAGCCCAAGAATTAAGAAAAAAAATTTTACCAATAAAATCTTTAGCAACGAATACATATGGTTAAAAAAAATTGTTAGAAATATAAAAATAAAAAAATTAATTTATTTATCTTCTTCAAGCATTTATTATAAAAAAAATCATATAATAGGTGCCACAAAATCGAATTGTGAGAAATTTATACTTAAGAAAAAACAACTTTTTAAAAACTTTCAAATATGGAGACCATTCAATTTGATTGGAAATAAATTTGTAAATTCAGACCATTTTCATAATCATTTATTTAAGGTAATGTTTTTGGATAAAAAAAAATCATATTATTTTTCCGGGAATCAACAGGATCAAAGAGGTTACTCTAGTGTTAATCATTTTGTTAAAATAGTTTATAAAAATTCAAATTTTTCAAAAAATTTTATTAAAGATTATGGCAATAAAGATTTAGTTAAAGTTTCTGAGATATATGATTTATATAACAAACATTATAAAAGAATTAATGGTAAAAATTTTAAGATTTTATTTAAATCACAAAGAGCAAATAAAAATTCTGTCCCGTTAAAGAAAAGCAGTGTTTATTTCAATGAAAAATCTTTAATGTTATTAAGAAAATATTTAAGAAACAGTCTTTATGAAAAAAAAATGTAATATTTGTGATCAAAAATTTATTGATACTTTATCACTCGGTAAACACCCTTGTGCTGATACTTTTTTGAAGAATAAAACAAAAGCACAAAAATTAAAAAGATTTCCTTTGATTGTAGGTTTTTGTAAATGTTCACACATGACTTCAATTTATCCAGTTCAAAGCTACAACAGATACGAAAAATATGATTATTCATATACGTCAGACAATTCTCCTGTTTCAAGACTACATTTTAAAAATATTGCATTAAAAATATTCAAGATACTCAAAATTAACAAAAAAAGTTTTGTAGTTGAAGCTGGAAGTAATGATGGAACATTTTTAAGTGAAATAAAAAAAATTTCTGGTGCACGAGTTTTAGGAATAGATCCCTCAAAAAATATTTCTTTGCTGGCAAAAAAAAAAAATATTGAGACATTTATTGATTATTTTTCAAAAAGTTCCTCAAAAAAAATTATTAAAAGATATGGTAAATCAGATGTAATCTATGGAGCAAATGTTTTTAATCATGTAGACAATAATTTAGATTTTCTTGATGGGGCAAATATTTTATTGTCAGATGTTGGTACTTTAATATTAGAAGTACCTGACCTAAAATCATTAATCGAAAAGGTTGGTTTTGATACTATTTATCATGAACATAGACATTATTATTCTGAAAAATCAATTAATAAGATTTTAAGTAAAAAAGGTTTTAAAATTTTTCGTATTGAAAAAATAAACTATATGGCTGGATCACTAAGAATTTTTGCTCATAAAAATAAAGTTCCGCAAAAAAAAAAAATGATTTTTTCTGAAGTAAAACTAGCAGATTTTAGAAATTTTAAAAAAAAAATTCCAAAAGTCATTAAAGAATTGAAAAATTTTGTTATTAAGAACAAACAATCAAATCACATTACTTTTGGCATAGGTGCTGCTACTAAAGGAAATACTTTATTGAATTGTTGTAAATTTACCGATAAGGATATTCGATTAATTCTTGATAATTCAAAACATAAGATAAATAAATTTACTCCATCCTCTGGTATAAAAATTATAAAAGAAAAAAAAAACTTTAAGATAGATGCTGCTTTAATTTTACCATGGAATATAAGCAAACATTTAATTAAAAAATTATTCAATAAAAGAAAAATCAGATATACTTCAATAGCTAAAATTGTCAAAAAAATAAAATGAAAAAAAATTTAAAAATAAATTTTAAAGATAAACGTGGTTTTATATTAGATATATTTATCAATAAGCCAAAAGATCATTGCACATTGGTCTCATTCAATAGAAAAGCTATTAGAGGAAATCACTTTCATAAAAAAAGTACACAATATTCATTTGTAATTTCAGGGAAATTAATGTTATTTTACTGCAAAGTAGATAAAAATGGAAAATTTATCGGCAAACCAAAAAAAATAGTTTTAACAAAAAATTCTTTAGTTACTCATAAACCTTTTCATGCGCATGCATTCAAAGCAGTAGAAAAAAGTAATTTACTTGCATTTGCTGATGGATTGAGAGGTGGAAAAAATTATGAAAAAGATACATTTAGACTAAAACAAAAATTAGCCTGATATTAGTTTATACAAATCTAAAGTTTCATTAGCACATTTTTCAAGCGAAAATAGTTTTGATCTTTCTAAACCCCTTTTTTTTAAATCATTTAATTTGTTTTCAGAATATAAAGTTTGATCAATGACATTAATTATATCCTCAGGATCATGAGGGTTAAATAGTTCTGCAGCATTATCTACTGCTTCTACAATGGCCTCGTGGTTACTTGAAATTACTGGACATCCGAGAGACATTGCTTCTAATTGAGGTAAACCAAGACCTTCATATGTTGAGGGAAAAATAAAAGCTTTAGCATTTTTGTATAGATTAAATAAAACATTATCATCACCCTCTAATTGAATTATTTTGTTTTCTTTAATTTTGTGTTTTTTGAATAATTCTTTTTCAGTATTTGAAAAATTTCCACCTCCTAAACAAATTAAATTAAAATCATTAAGAATGTTTGTTTTGAGAGATAGAGCGATTATTAAATTTCTAAAATTTTTATATCTCTTTCTATCTCCCACATAAAGCAAGAAAGGTTTTAATTTTTTTAAAAATTCTAATTCTTTAACATCATCAAATTTATTAATACCCATATATATCACTTTGATTTTTTCAGGCTTTACATTGTAGAAATGCATTAAGTCATCTTTAGTTTTATTTGAAGGGCATATAATAAAATCAACATTTTTTAAAAAATCTTTTTTAGGTAAATAACCCTCAGACTTTTTAAAATCACGATAATATATCTCATGAATTAAATCATACACTGTAATAATTTTTTTAATTTTAAAATTATTTTCAAAATTATGATTAAAAAAAGTTTTGTGAATTATATTAGGTTTAAAGTTTTTGCAGTAAATTTTAGAGGAATTTAAATTAATAATATTTATCAATTTTCTCGTATATTTTGGATAATTTTTTAAATAAAAATTAAATCCTTTACCTTTTTCATATGTATTTAAAAACTTATTAAGATGTATTGGAGCAAAAATCTTACAATATATTTGAGGATGTTTATTAATATATTTGTGTAGATTCAAAAAATATCTGGAAATTCCACCAAGTTTTTGATGGCTAAATATATTATAATCAAATAAAATTTTCATACTTTTGGTTCACACACAATCCATTCCATGGTTTCCGGTCTACTTTCAGACATCATAAGCCATTTTTCATCATCATTAAATTTATTAAGAATTTCTATATCTGAAAATTTTCTTGATGAGGTTTTTATGTATTTAACTTTAAAAAAATAATCTAAATTTTCCTTAAATTTTTCAATATTTGTAGCATTAGAATAAAAATGATGGAGTTCAATAATTAAAAAACTTTTTTTTAATAATTCTAGATTATCTTTATCTAGTAGATTAAATTCACTCCCTTCGATGTCAAATAGGAATAAAGATTCTTCTAATGTTATCTTTTTTTTAATTTCTTCTAGAAAATTTTTTTTCGCTAAACCCATTATCATAAAATTTTCTATATTATTGATTTTAAAATTTTCAGAAATTGTTTTATTATTTTTAGGATCAGCTTCAAAAGTTATACATTTTTCAAATAATTTTTTATACATACATCCTATTGAGTGAAAACCTTCACCCGCACCTAAGTTAATAAAATATTTAAGTTTAAATTTTGATGCTAAATTAAATATTTCATTTTGTACTTCAAGTTCATAAAATCCTAATAATTGAGACGATTTTGCTAAAAAATAATTAGAACTATTTATGAATTTAGCACCTGAATATTTTCCATTTACAACTTTTCCAGAGGTAATTTTTTCAATTTCTCTTGATAGGTAAGACCTTTTTTTTTGTATAGGATCTAAAATTTCAAAATTAAAATTTTTTTTTAAAATTCTATTAAATAAACTTATAATTCCATATCGTTTAATATTTTTGATTATTTTTCTAACGATCATAAGATTTTATAATTTTTAATCCTCCTAATTTATAGGGTAATATTCTTTTAAAATACCATAGCCACCAAGAGATTAATCTATTTCTTGAATTAAAACCTAGAAAAATTTCATGAAGTTTAATTTTTTTTTTTGCAAAAAGGATTGCTGCAGAAATAACATTTGATTTTATAAAAGTTAACCCATCACATTTTGATAATAGTACAGCTTCAATTAAAATTTCTTCTCCCAACAAATATCTATGATTTTTTCTTGGATATACTTGAAAACTATCTAAGTTTTCCATTCTATATGAATTGTAAAATAGACATCTTTGGCCAAATTCTTTGTTAAGTTTATCTAGATATTTTTTTTCTTCGGTAACAATAAATAATTTATTATATTTATATTTTTTAATTAGTTCCTTAATATGACCAATCATTATTTCTGGAGTAGGTGGAAAAGCGTGTCCTCTTGCAGTTTTATAAGTTGAACCCCTTAAATGTATACCTAGAATTTTTTGTTTTTTTTTTTTAAATTTTTTATCAAAAAAAAATAATATTTTTTTGTTTATATCTCTCTTAATTTTAATTTTCTCAAACTGCTTAGCAATTAATTTATTTGTCATGTCTAAAGGCATATGTTTTTCGAAAGTCAATTTACTAAAAAAAACATTTTTACTTTGATAAACATCTGAAAGAGAATATTTATTCAACTTTTTGAAATAATAGTCCCAAGAATTATTTGAATTTTTAACTTTATTTTTTTCATTATAAATTGTTGGAAAATTTTTCATATCAATTATTGGTATAAAATTTATTAACTCACAAAAATGTAAATGATTAAGTATAAAAGTGATATTTGAGAAAAAGCCAGCCCATGGATGACGTCGAATAATATAAAAGTTTTTATTTTTATTATGACTACCAAAACTTTTAAAATCTAAATTATTAGATACATAATTTTTAATTTTTTTTTCTCTATGAAAAAAAATTTTAGGACCTGTATTTGTAAGTATTTCTTTAAATATTTTTAACATTAGTTGTATCTTTAAACCCGCCTAATACTGAGGGAATTATATTTTTATAATACCAGTACCATTTTGCAATATATTCATTAGAACTATTAAATCCGTTTTCTATTAAAAAATATTTTATTTTTTTATTTTTGTCTAAAAATTTTACAAATTCACTTACATTAGAATTTGTAAATGCAAAAGAATTACATCTAGATATTAATAAGGATTCAATTAATATTTCTTCACCTAGTTTAAATCTGTGATTATTTCTTGGATATATTTTAAAAGCATCATCTTTATAAGATCTATAACTTTGTTTTAGATATATTATTTTTTTACCAAATCTTTTTTTAATATTATCTAAATAGTTCAAATCTTCAGTACATAAAAAAATTTTAGAAAATTTGTATTTGCTCATTAATTTTTCTATTAAGTTTTCAGATTGTACCAACGTTATTGGAAGAGGGTGATTTGCTGAAGTTTTATAACTAGTTCCTCTTAAATGTAGGGCCAGCACTTTTTCTCTAGAAAAGTATTTATTATGAAAAAAATTTACATAATTAATGTATTTTTTTTTTATTTTAAAATATTTTTTAAAGAGTTTTCTATATTCTTGACTATCGATTGAATGAGAAAAATTTTTACTAAATCTATTACTTGTTAAAAAAAAAATATTTTCTTTATAAATTTTATTTAAATTATAATTCTGATTATTCTCAAAATAATAATTCCACGAATTATTTGAACCCTCGATCTTTTTTTTCTCATTATAAATTGTTAAAAAATTTTCCATATCAACTACAGGTTTCAAACCACATGAGTCTGCAATTTTAATATGATTAAGAATATAAATTAAATTAGAAAATAAACCTGCTCCTGGTGTTCTTCGTATAATATAAAATTTTTCATTTTTATTTATCTTTTGGGGCCTTTTTAATGATAATAGATTTTCATTAATATAATTGATATTGAATTTACAAATAGTTTGTGCTTCATATGGTTTAAATTTTTTTTTAAAATATTTAAAAATTTTTAATGTATGTTTGAACATTTGAAAGTTATAAAATAAATATTACTTATATCCTATAATAATATATATACATGAAAAAATCTGTCGTAATTACAACAATTAATAAACCAAACGAAAATATAAAAAAAATTAGCAATCTTTGTTTAAAAGATCAAAGCGATTTTATAATTATTGGAGACAAAAAAACACCTAAAAATTTTATAATTAAATATGGAAATTATTATGGAATAAAATCTCAAGAAAAATTGAAATTTCAGTTTTCTAAAGTCTGTAAAAAAAATAATTATGCAAGAAAAAACATTGGATATTTAATATCTATGAAGAATAAGTCGAAAGTAATAATAGAAACAGATGATGATAATTTCCCAAAAGATAATTTTATAAAAAATATTAAGCTTAAGCATAAAGTTAAGCAAGTAAAAATTAAAAATAATGATTGGGTCAATATTTATAATATTTTTACAGTCAATAATAAAAAAAGTATATGGCCAAGAGGATTACCTCTTAATAAAATCGACGAAATACCAAAATTATCAAATAAAAAAAAAAGTAAAAATTTTTATCTTCAACAAGGTGTTTGTGAAGGAAATCCTGATGTTGATGCTCTGTATAGAATTCTGAATAAAAAAATTAATGTAAAATTTAAAAAAAATTATTCTGTTGATCTAGGTAAAGCTTTTTCCCCAACAAATAGTCAAAATACCATATGGTTTAATAGATATTTTCCATTAATGTATTTACCTTCTACATGTGAAATGAGAGTTACTGATATTTGGAGAGGTATTATTGCACTTAATATAATTATAAAAGACAGATCTAGCATCTTATTTTTTGGAACAACGATGAAACAGATAAGAAATATTCATGATTTGACAGATGATTTAAAGCAAGAATTCTCTTTATATAAAAATTTAGAAAAAGGTTTAGAAAAATTGAAAAAATTAAAATTAGATAAAGGAAATAAAAATTACTTAAAAAATCTTTTAGTATCATATAAAGCTCTAATTAAAGAAAAGATTTTTAATCCCAATGAGTTAAAATATTTATACGCGTGGATTGATGATATTAAAAAATTAAATTAAAAAAGTTTAAATTATTTTTAATAGTAGTTTATGATATTGTTTACAATTAAAATTATAATCAAATCTATTTAAGCTTTTATAACCTAAAATTGCTTTTTTTTTAAATTTAATTTTATTTTGATTAATTTCATAAATTATCTTATTTAATTTTTTATAATCTCCAATTTTGAACAGTGTACCAAATTTACCATTGTTTAATATTTCACTAGGCCCTGTTGGACAGTTTGTTGATATTACAATTTTTTTTAAGACAAGTGCCTCTAAAATAACATTAGGCAATCCTTCAAATTTTGAAGTTAAAATTAATGCATCAGATTTTATTAAATACCTAAAGGGATTATTAGTAAAATCAACAACAATTATTTTCTTATTTAAATTGTTTTGTTTTATAAAATTTTTAATTAAACTTTCATTTACTCCATAACCAATAATAAGTAATTTAACATTTATTTTTTTATTTATTTCTCGAAAAGATTTAAGTAAGGTTAGATGGTCTTTTTGATCTGTAAATCTAGCAATATTAATTAATTTTAAACTTTTTTTATCATTAAAAAAAGGAAAATTATATTTTTCATTACTCTTTTTTTTTATTTCAATTTTATTTAAAGGGTTATAAATTAAATTAGATTTAACATTAAATTTTTTATTTAATTCTTTTTGAAAATCTTTACTATTAACAATTATATGATCTGCTTTTTTAAACATAAATCTAAAAATAAAATTTTTTAAAAAATTTTTTGTCCAACCACTTGGTGAAGAATTAGATCTTATAATTATTTTTTTTCTTAATAATTTCGATATTATTAGTGAATATATATTTGCTTGAAAAGATAATATTACACAATTGTCTTTTTTTGATAATTCTTTAATTAATAAAAAACAGCAAATTGCATATTTAAAATATTTACTACATCTACTTTTTTGAAATAAACTAAAATTTATAATTTTAATTCTTTTTGAAAAAAATTTATTAAATTTATTATTAAATGTTATAAGAACAATCTTATTTCCATGATTGGATAAATAATTCGAGATTATAATTAAATTTTTTTCTACCCCACCCCCATCCATAGAGGGCATAAAAATTATGATTTTCTTTTTATTTTTTTCCACAGTATTCTTAAAAAATTTTTAAAAGAGATGTCTCTAACTTTAATTTTTTTTAATTTATTTAACTTTTCATCTTTAGTTTTTTTAATAATACATAAACCAGATGATTTAAATGAAAAATTTAAATCGAACTTATCACTGTTTGAATTAAAGATATCCAAAATCATTTGAAATGTTTCTTTATTATTTATTTCACAGTAGAAATTATCTCTCTCCAAACCTTTTTGATAAGGTAGATGCGATATATCATCTATAAATATATATCCATTCATTTTTACGATATCAAAATATTCATAAAATAGTTTTTGAACATGACTTGCTTCGTGAATAGTGTCAATAAATAGAACATCAATTTTATCAGGAATCTTTGATTTTATAAAATCAAAATCATCATCTCTTGTATGAAAAAAATTCCAATTTATATCATTTAAAATATTAGAGCAATCATCCACATCAACAGAAAAAAGCTTTCCATTTTTCTTTTTGCATATTTCTAAAAATTTTTTAGTTGAAACACCCTTTTGAACACCTAATTCTAAAAAAACTGGATTGTTAATATTTTCAATTAGAGGAAATAAATAATTATCTAGTTTATAACTATAGTCATTCATTTATTTATTTTGTAAGATATATTTTAATATTACTAATACACTAGAATTACAAATTAGAAATACCTTGAAACAAAAAAAAATCTATTATTGGTCACCTTTTTTATCACCAATAGCAACTTGCAAGGCAGTTTTAAATTCAGCTGAATCATTAAAAAGATATAGCTCAAATTATGAAAGCTACATTTTAAATTTTTTCGGCGAATTTGACAAATTTTATAAGACTCAAGAAAAAAAGGAATTAAAGTTTATTAATTATTATTCTTCTTTAACAAATTTTTTACCTTATAAAGGAAAATTAAAAAGCAGACTATCATTTTTAATATTTTTTATTTTAGGTTTTTTTCCTTTAAAAAAAATTCTAATTAAAAATAAACCTGAATTTTTAATTATCCACTTGATAACATCTCTTCCTCTTTTTCTTTTACTTTTTTTTAAATTTGAAACAAAATTTATTTTAAGAATTTCAGGATATCCCCAAATGAATTTCATAAGAAAATTTTTTTGGAAAATAACACTTAAAAAAATTTATTTAATCACCTGCCCAACAGAAAACACTTTAAAATATATTAAGAGTTTGAATCTTGTAGATTCTTCAAAAGTTAAACTTTTATATGATCCAGTAATTAAAGTAAAAGAAATTAATAATAAAAAAAAAGAAAAAATAGATTTAAAAAATTTTTATTTGTCTGTTGGTAGATTAACAAAACAAAAAAATTTTATGTTTTTATGCAAAGCTTTCAAAGAGATAATTAAAAAAAATAAAAAAGTAAAATTAGTGATAGCTGGTAATGGAGAAGAGGAAAATAAAATAAGAAAATTTATAAGAGAAAATAATTTGGAAAATAATATAATTCTGTTAGGCTATATAGGTAATATTTATCCCTATTTTAGAAATTCCCAAGGATTTATTTTGAGTTCTTTGTGGGAAGATCCAGGTTTTGTTTTAGTTGAAGCATCTTACTGCAGAGCTCCAGTTTTAACATCTAATGCATGGCCCGGCCCTATAGAATTAATTAAAGATGATTATAATGGAATAGTTTTTGAAAATAATAATATGAATGATTTCTTAGAAAAATTTAAAAATTTTGAAAATAATAAGAAAATTAATCAATTTAAATTAAATAATTTAAAGTTAATTAAAAAATTTACTTTATTTTATCATTATAAATCATTATCTAGATTATTTTAGTGAAAAAAAAACCATTAGTTTCTGTTATCATAACTTATTATAAAAAAAAAAAATTCATAAAAGGAACTTTAAAATCAATTTTTGATCAAACTTATAAAAACTTTGAAGTAATTTTTGTTTTTGATGAAGATGATGATACTGATATTGAATACATTAAATTACTTTTAGATAGATTTAAAAAAAAAAAAATTATCATTAATAAGAAAAATTTTGGTGTAGCAAAGTCTAGAAATTTAGCAATTAAACATTCTAAAGGAAAATATTTAGCTTTTATTGACGCAGATGATATTTGGAAAAAAAATAAACTATTAAAACAATTAAATTTTATGGAAAAAAATTCTTACTATTTTTCTTTCACATCTTATGCTGTGATTGATGAAAAAAATAAACTTCTTAAGTTAAAAAAAGTAAATTCTGATGCAAGCTATTCTAACCTAATCAAATCAAATTTTATTGGTCTTAGTACTGTAATGATAAATAAAAGGATGATATTGAATTTAAGTTTCCCAGAGTTAAATACTCAAGAAGATTTTGGTTTATGGTTAAAATTAGCGAGAAAAGGCTTTAAACTTAAACATTTAAATCAAACATTATCATCGTGGAGAGATAGCAAAAACTCATTATCATCAAGTACTTTCACTAAATTAAAAGATGCTTTTAAATTATATTATTTCTTTGAAAAAAAAAATTTAATATCTTCATTTTTTAGTGTATTAGTTTTATCCTATAATAAGTTAATCAAATATTTTAACTAAATTGAAAAAAAAAGCATTAATTACAGGTATAACTGGTCAAGATGGATCTTATCTTGCAGAGTTCCTTTTAGGTAAGGGTTATATTGTTCACGGCATAAAAAGAAAAGCATCAACTTTTAATACGAATAGAATAGATCATATTTATAAAGACTTTCATACTAAATCAAATTTCCGACTTCATTATGGAGATTTGTCAGACTCTAATAGTATTGTAAATGTGATTAATAAAGTTAAACCAAATGAGATTTATAATTTGGGTGCACAAAGTCATGTAGGGCATTCATTTGAAATTCCAGAATATACATCTGAGGTCACAGGCTTGGGAACACTAAGAGTTTTAGAAGCTATGAGATTTTTAAATTTAAAAAAAACAAAATTTTATCAAGCAAGCACGTCTGAACTTTTTGGGGAAAAACCAGATAAAGTAAATTCATTTGACGAAAAATCTTTGATGGTTCCAAAATCTCCTTATGGAGTATCTAAATTATATTCTTATTATATTACTAAAGTTTATAGGGAGGCTTATGGATTTTTTGCTTGTAATGGAATTTTATTTAACCATGAAAGTCCTAGAAGAGGTGAAACCTTTGTCACACGAAAAATAACAATGTATTTTGCAAAAAAAATTTTAGGTTCAAAAGATATTTTATATTTAGGAAACCTAAATGCCAAAAGAGACTGGGGTCATGCGAAAGATTATACAGAAATGCAATGGAAAATTCTTCAAAGATCAAAACCTGATGATTATGTTATTGCAACAGGAAAAACTACAAGTGTAAGAGAATTTGTGAATGAATGTTGCAGATATCTTGGTCTAAAAATAGTCTGGATGGGAAAAGGTGTTAATGAAAAAGGATATTTGATAAAAAATAAAAAAAAAGAACTTATAATTAAAGTTGACAGAAAATATTATAGGCCTTTAGAAATAGATTATCTAAAAGGCAATCCCAAAAAAGCACTTAGAGAATTAAAATATAAACTCAAGCATAGTTTAAAAGATCTTGTAAAAGATATGCTTGACTCAGATATATCTATTTTTAAAAAAAAAAATAAATGAAAAAATCAGATAATATTTTTATTGCGGGACACAAAGGTCTTGTAGGTAGTTCAGTATTAAAATTATTAAAGGATAAGGGCTATAAAAATTTGATTGTAGTTGATAGAAAAAAACTTGATTTAAGAGACACAAAAAAAGTTTTAAAATATTTTAAAAATAAAAAAATTGACTATATGATAATGGCAGCAGCTAAAGCAGGTGGTATAATAGCAAATAGCTCAAATCAAAAAGATTTTTTTTTAAATAATATCGAAATACAAAACTCTTTATTACAAATGGCATTAAAAAAAAAAATTAAAAGAACAATTTACCTTGGGACATCTTGTATTTACCCAAAGTTTTCAAAAACTCCTATTAAAGAAGAAAGTCTACTTACTGGAAGTCTAGAAAAAACTAACCAATGCTATGCAATCGCTAAAATAGCAGGCATAAAATTTTGTGAGACATTATACGAGGATTATGACTTAGATATTATATGTTTAATGCCTACTAATGTTTATGGAGAAAATGATACTTTCGATGCTATTGATGGACATGTTATTCCTGCAATAATTAAAAAAATTGAGAATGCAAAAAAAAAAGGAAATAAATTCGTTAAACTTTTAGGAACAGGAAAACCTTTAAGAGAGTTTATACATTCAGATGATTTAGCCTCTGCGATATTACTGTCTCTTAAAATCAAAAAAAAAATATTAGAAAAAAAATTCAATAACAAATTGCCAATACTGAATGTTGGTACTCAAGATCATATTTCAATCAAAAAATTATCAAGTTTAATAGCTAAATATATAAATTTTAGAGGGAAGATAATTTTTGATAAAAATTCACCAGATGGAACATTTAAAAAAAATTTAGACTCAAGCAAAATCATCAGATTTGGATGGTCACCAAAGATTAACTTTTATGAAGGTTTAAGACAAGTAGTTCAATCAAGGATGAACTAATATTTGAAATGGATTTAAAAAATTTATTTTTTATATTTTTAATATTTGTGTGCCTTTATAGTTTTTTAAAAAAAAAAGAATTTTTGATTGATAAAATTTCTTATTCAGATCATAAAACTATAGGTAATGAAAATAAATCTCCAGTTATAATTGGAGGTTTGTATATATTGGTTGTATACTTATTTTTTACTTATAGTCATACTTTAATACTTATAGTATCCACAGTTTTAATTACTTTATTAGGGTTATTGTCGGATAAGAATATTCTTACAAGTCCAAATAAAAGATTAATTTTTCAAATATTAATTTTACTATTTCTCTCTTATTTTGAAAATTTGCAAATCAACGACGTAAGATTAGATACTTTTAATTTACTATTATCAAATGAATATTTTAATCTTTTCTTTACAGTTTTTTGCTTAGCAATTTTAATTAATGGTAGTAATTTTTTAGATGGTTTAAACGGTCTTTTAGCTGGATATTACTTGTTTATTTTGATCTCAATAATATTTTTAGTTAACTTTTATCCGGAAGTTGACGCAATAGATTATAATTTTGTAAATATTTTAATATTTGTTTTATTCATCTTTTTTGTTTTTAATATTTTTGGATTAGTTTATTTAGGAGATAGTGGGACTTATCTCTTATCATTATTAATTGGTTTTTATCTAATTAAATTTTACTCTAATAATGATTTTTTATCTCCTTACTATATTGTAGTTTTGTTATGGTATCCCGCTTTTGAAAATCTTTTTTCACTTATAAGAAGAATTTTGAAAAAAAAAAAAACATCTTTACCTGATAATTTACATTTACATCACATGATATTTTTATTTTTACAAAGTAAGAAAATTTTTTCCAAAAAAACATTAAATCCTATATCTAGTTTTTTTATTTTATCTATTAATTTGCCTGGATTTTTGGTAGCTAGTAATTTTCCAACAAAATCTGATATACTTTTATCAATTATTTTTTTTAATATATTATTTTATATTGTTTTTTATTATTTTTTTTCTAGAAATCTTATTAAACAATGAAAAAAAATTATGCATCAATATTAATTACTAACTATAATAAAGATACATACATAAGAAATACAATAGATTCTTGTTTAAAACAAAATTTTAAGAAAAAAGAAATTTTAGTTTTTGATGATTGTTCATCAGATAAATCAATAAAAATATTAGAATCTTACAATAAAAAGATAAAACTAATCAAAAATAAAAATAAAAAATTTACAAGTGGTCCTTTAAATCAAATTTATGGATTAATTGAATTATTTAATAAATCAAAAGGAGAAATAATATTTCTATTAGATGGGGATGACACATTCAAAAAAAATAAATTATCTTTTATATTTAAATTATTTTCTGGAAATAATGATCTAGACTTCATTCAGGACACCCCATTTTTGACCAATAAAAATAAATTAATGTATATAAAACCAAAAAAACACAGTTATTCTATATGGCCTAGATTTTACCCAACAAGCTGCATCTCTTTTAGAAGAAAATTTTTCACAAATTTTTTAAAGTTTTTAGAAAAAAATAAACACCCAAATTTAGAGATTGACGCAAGGCTATCAATTTTTGCATTTCAAAAAAATAAATTTTCCATCATTAAAAAAAATTTAACTAATTATAACTATGATAAAAGTGGGATTTCATCTAGATACAATAAATTAAGTATATCTTGGTGGAAAAAAAGAAATGAGGCATTTAATTATCTCATGACATTGAATAGAAAGTTAAAAATAAAATTTTATTATAGTGTTGATTATTTTCTAACAAGATTAATAAATTTCTTTATTTAATTTAATAATCGTATATTTAATTAATACTTTTGAGGTAAAATTTGAAAAATATAATTGTAGTAACTGGTGGTGCCGGGTTTGTAGGTTCAAATCTTATTAAATTACTTATAAAAAAAACTAATTACAAAATCATAAGTATTGATGATTACTCATCTGGAAATAAGAAAAATCACATTAAAAATAAAAAAGTATCATATAAAGAATCACATACAAAAAATATTTCAGTTATTTTAAATAAACATAAAAAAAAAATACATTCAATTTTTCACTTTGGTGAGTTTGCAAGAATTTACCAAAGTTTTTTAAAAATGAATCATTGTATTCAATCAAACACTATTGGTACTAACGCTGTATTTGATTTTTGCTTAAAAAATAAAATAAAATTAATTTATTCAGCTACTTCTGCATCTTTAGGCAACAGGGGAAAAGATAAAAATTTATCTCCTTATGCCTTTACGAAATCAAAAAATTTGGAATTTTTAGAAAATTTAAAAAAATGGTTTAATTTTAAATATGAAGTAATTTTTTTTTACAACGTATATGGTCCAAATCAAATATCTAAAGGAAGTATGGCAACCGTAATTGGTATATTTGAAGATTGTTATTTAAAAAATAGACCATTGCCAGTTGTAAAACCTGGAACACAATCAAGAAGATTCACTCATATAAATGATACTATTGATGTATGTTACAAGGCTTGGAAGAAAAATAAATGTAAGTATTACACAATTTCTAATAAAAAAAGCTATTCAATTATAAGAGTTGCTAAATTTTTTAAATCAAAAATTAAATTATTACCTCAGAGATTAGGTGAAAGATATGCCTCAGCATTATCTACCATGACTATTAATAACTACGTGAATAGAAGTTATGGAAAAATAGATCTAAAAAAGTACATAGAAAGTTTTATTAAAAAACACAAAAAATCAAAGAAAAATTAATATAAATCATAGTTTACAATAATCTCATTTAAGCTATAACACCCATGCCGGTAATTATTGCGAAAGTGTTATACCCGATCCCATTCCGAACTCGGAAGTCAAGCCTTTCAGCGCTGATGGTACTTTGTCTTAAGACACGGGAGAGTAGGTCGTTGCCGGCATTAAAATTATGAAAATAAAAAGTTCTTTAAAATCTATCAAAAAAAGAGACCAAAACTCAAAAATGGTAAAGAGAAGAGGTCGTGTGTACATAATTAATAAAATCAATCCAAAATTTAAAGCAAGACAGAAGTAGTTTTTATGGATAACAATAACCATAAAAATACTTGGATAAATTTTACAAAATTTGTGTTGTGGGGAACTGTCGCGGTAATATTAGTTTTAGTTCTAATGGCGATATTCTTACTGTAAAGTTTTTAAATGAAAATTGTTTCAGTCTCAGAAAATAAAGAATTTGAAAGAAGAATTGCAATAACACCTGAAATTGCAAAAAAATATATATCTTTAGGATTTGATGTTATCTTACCTGAAAACTATGGTGATCATTTAGGTATAAAAGATAATGACTATAAAGAATTAGGTGTAAATATTCAGAGAGATGAGAATGAAGTAATTAAAAGTGCTGATGTAATAGTTCAATTAGGATTATTTACAGACCATAAAATAGAAATATTAAAAGAAAATCAGACTTTTATTGGTGTTTTGGATACATATAAAAATAAAGAAATAATAATTAATCATTCAAAAAAAAAAATTAATTTTTTTTCTTTAGAACTGCTTCCAAGAATTACAAGAGCTCAATCTATGGATATACTTTCGTCTCAGGCCAATCTTGCTGGCTATAAAGCAGTTATCGAGTCATTTGCAAATTTTGAAAAAGCAATACCAATGATGATGACAGCTGCAGGAACGGTTCCAGCAGCAAAAGTTTTGGTCGTTGGTGCTGGAGTTGCAGGTTTGCAAGCTATAGCAACTGCAAAAAGAATGGGTGCAATAGTTTTTGCTACAGATGTAAGAATGGCTTCAAAAGAACAAGTAGAGAGTTTAGGAGGGAAATTTTTAACTGTTGAAGGAGCAGAAAATCTTGAGACAGAAGGTGGTTATGCGAAAGAAGCATCAGATGATTTTAAAAAAAAACAGGAGGATCTGTTAAGCGAAACATTAAAAAAAATTGATATTGTGATTTGTACAGCTTTAATTCCAGGTAAAAAAGCACCAGTAATAATTAAAGATGATATGATAAATAATATGCAACCTGGATCAGTAATTTATGACTTGGCTGCAATACAAGGTGGAAATACTGCTTTTACAGAAGTAGATCAAATTATAGATAAAAACGGAATTAGAATTATGGGTGAAAGTAATATTTTAAACAAACTTCCTACTTCTGCGTCTAATTTGTACGCAAAAAACGTGTTTAATTTTGTTTCAAATTTGTATGATAAAGAAAACAAAAAAATTAATATTAATTTAGAAGACGAAATTATTGAAAAAACTTTTATAAAATAGAATTATGGAAATAGATCCTTTTATATTTAGATTTAGTATTTTTATTTTGTCAATATTTATAGGATATTACGTAGTTTGGAGCGTAACACCCTCGCTTCATACTCCTTTAATGTCAGTGACTAATGCAATATCATCAGTAATTATAGTGGGCGCAATAATCGCTGCATTATCGGGTAATGAAGACGTTATCTTTTCATCATCAAGCATTTATGGTTTTTTAGCAATTATTCTAGCAGCGGTTAATATTTTTGGTGGATTTTTAGTTACTCAAAGAATGCTTGCTATGTATAAAAAAAAGAAAAAGGATAAATAAATATAAATAATGTCCGCAAACGTTTCAGCAACTTTATATCTAATATCAGGAGTATTATTTATCCTAGCTTTAAGAGGTCTGTCTTCACCAGAAACCTCAAGACAGGGAAATTTATTTGGTATAATTGGAATGATAATAGCAATTACAGTTACATTCCTATCTGTAGGCAATTTTACATCTGGATTTATTTATGTACTAATATTTTTAGCTATTGGCGGAACTATCGGTGCCTTTATAGCTTATAAAATTCCTATGACTGCGATGCCAGAATTAGTTGCAGGCTTCCATAGTTTAGTTGGATTAGCTGCTGTATTTGTTGCGATTTCTGCCTTTATTAATCCGGAGGCTTTTAATCTAGGAACTCCAGGAAACATAAAACTAGCAAGCTTGATTGAAATGGCAATTGGAGCTGCAGTCGGGGCGATTACTTTTTCAGGCTCTGTCATTGCTTTTTTAAAACTTCAAGGAATTATGTCAGGTGCGCCCATCACTTTTAAAGGGCAACATGCATTGAATGCATTAATATTGATTTCAATAGTAATTTTAACTTTTTATTTATGTTCAACTCAGTCCTCAAATTTATTTTGGATATTAATCGCAGTTTCTTTTTTGATTGGTTTTTTAATTATTATTCCAATTGGTGGAGCAGACATGCCAGTTGTAATCTCAATGTTAAACTCATACTCAGGTTGGGCTGCTGCTGGAATTGGTTTCACTTTAGAAAATACTGCTTTAATTATCACAGGAGCTTTAGTTGGTTCATCAGGTGCTATTCTTTCATACATAATGTGTAAGGGAATGAATAGATCGTTCTTTAATGTTATATTAGGTGGTTTTGGTGCAACGACTGGGACTACTGGAGATAAAAATAAAGAACAAAGACCTGTTAAAAGTGGCAATGCAGACGATGCAGCTTTTTTAATGAAGAATGCTTCATCAGTTATTATTGTACCGGGTTATGGAATGGCTGTCGCTCAAGCTCAGCACGCTCTTAGAGAAATGGTTGATACTTTAAAAAAAAGTGGAATTAAAGTTTCATATGCAATCCATCCTGTTGCAGGAAGAATGCCAGGTCATATGAATGTATTATTGGCTGAAGCAAATGTTCCATATGATGAGGTGTTTGAATTAGAGGAAATAAATAACAATTTTGCAAATGCTGATGTTGCATTTGTAATTGGAGCCAATGATGTGACAAATCCAGTTGCAAAAACTGATCCTCAAAGCCCAATATATGGCATGCCAGTTTTGGATGTCGAAAAATGCAAATCAGTCTTATTTGTAAAGAGAAGCTTATCACCAGGTTATGCTGGAATTGATAATGATCTTTTTTATAGAGAAAATACTTTAATGTTATTTGCAGATGCAAAAAAAATGACTGAAGATATAACTAAAAATCTATAGGTAATTTTTGAAAACAAAAATTTTTTGTGATATTGCCGATATTAATCAAATTAAAAAATTTGATAGAAAAAAAATTGTAAAAGGATTTACTACAAACCCAAGTTTAATGAGAAAAGCAGGAGCTAAGAATTATAAAAATTATTCAAAAAAGATCCTTAAAGTTACAAAAAAGCCAATATCATTTGAGGTGTTTGCTGATGACTATTCTTCTATGAGAAAACAAGCATTAGATATAAATACTTGGGGTAGAAATGTTTTTGTCAAAGTTCCAGTAATAAATTCTAAAGGTATTTTTATGGGTAAATTAATAAAAAAACTTAATGAGAAACAAATAAAACTAAATATTACAGCCGTATATACTGCAAAACAAACAAAGAAAATCTTAAATTGTATTAATAAAAAATCAAAAGTAATTATTTCCATATTTGCTGGCAGAGCAGGAGATACAGGAAAAGATCCAATACCAGAGATTAAGAAAAGTATATCATTATCCAAAAATTTTAAAAATGTAGAAATTTTGTGGGCCAGTGTTAGAGAGCCTTATAATTATTTACAAGCAAAACAAAACAATTGTCATATAATAACCACACCTCCGTCTATAATAGAAAAAATTGAAAATTTTGGAAAAACATTTGATCAGCTAACTAAAGAGACAGTAAAAAATTTTTTAATAGACAGTAAAAAATCAAAATTTAGACTTTAAAATTCCGCCATAACCCAACCATTATCGAAAAATTTATCCAAAATATTGCGCTATTAAAAGTTGATAAAAAACTCCCAGATGGCAAAAATGGTAATAAACTTGTAAAAATAAACAGTATACTTGCTAACTGATAAATATTTTTATATTTAACGAAGTTTTTAATCCCAATAAATAATGAAAATAATATGAAAATGATAAATGATACATATCCAAATAACCCAGTTTCAGATAAAAGTTCTAAGTGGATTTGATGAGGGTGTGTTGTATGTTTAGAGTTAGTTGCTTTTAAATCTAAATTTTTATATTTTTCTTTAATGCTTTCATACCTAAAATTTTTAACTCCAACCCCAAAAATTGGAAATTCTTTAAAAATTTTAATTGCTGCATCTTGATGAGCTCCATATTGAGATTCCTTATAAAAATTGGTCAATCCATTTACTTGATATAAATTCTTGAATTGTTCGTAGTATCTATGTTTATAATTTTCATTAAATTTTAAAATTACAAAAAATAAACAAATTAAAATTAAAAAAGTTAAAATCTTATTAAAAAATTTTGTTCTAACAGCAAACGCTGTAAAAAGAATAATTGAAATAAACAGTTTTATAAAATTTGATCTTTCTCCAATCAAAAAACTTACAATAATCACGCCTAGAATACTAATTGCAACGATATAATTGTTTGTTTTTTGCATTATTAAATAACTTATAAAAAAAAGTGAAAATCCATATACAAATGCACCAACTACTAGTTCATCACCAAAAAAACTTGCAACTCTTCCGACTAATGGAGTCGAATAACCCAAAGTATTAAATCCAAAAATTATTTCGAAATAACAATCCAATATTACAATAACTAAAATTACCGACCAACCTAAAAAAATATTATCAATGAAATCTTTATTATACTTTTGAAAAATTCTTAAACTTTCAATTATAAAAAGTATAATAAAAAATATTTTTATAACACGCGGTAAAGAATTTATGGGGTATAAACTAAAGATCAAATTTATTAATAGAGATATAAAAAAAAATGATAAAAGATAAATAATCTTATTTTTTATAAAATATTTATTTTCATTAAAATTCAAAAAAAAACTAATTGAAAATGATAAAAAAAATAAATTTATAATTAAATTGCCTAAAATTAAACTTATTGGAAAAAACGTAAATAAAATTATAAAAAATTTATCTTTATTATCTATTTTTGAAAACTTTTTTTTTATTTCTTTGATCATTAAATTGGTTGCGGGGGACGGATTTGAACCGCCGACCTTCAGGTTATGAGCCTGACGAGCTACCAGACTGCTCCACCCCGCGATATATCTAAATTCTATTTTTTAGTTTGTTAAGTTTTTTTACTCGCTTAATGTTTTCTTGCAGAATTCTTTTCTTTTTCTCAGATGGTTTCTCGTAAGTATTTTTAAGCTTGATTGTTTTAAAAAAACCATCTTTTTGTAATTTTCTTTTTAAAACTCTTAAAGCTTGCTCAATATTGTTATCTTTAACTTCTATTTTAATAAATACCTCCAAAAAAATGTTTTGTTATCATTTTTATAATTTCATGTCTATTAAATTTATTCATATCTTATATTCTATGATTGATTTAGTTTAGCCTTTTGTTTTTTTTCTCTTTTAATTCTACGTTCTGCTTTCTCTATAGCTAAAATTAAATCTTTTTGTGTAAATAAATTTAGAGCTACTGGATCTTTAGGATTTAAATTATTATAATTCCAATAATTTTTATTTCTTATTGACGTAACCGAATTTTTTGTTATTCCAACCAACTTTGCTATTTGTGAATCTTTAAGAATATTATGATGTTTAATTAGCCATAAAGCAGAATCTGGTTTGTCTTGCCTTTTTGATAATGGAATATATTTTTTTATCTTTTTTTCTTCGTTAGAAATTTCAATATCAGAGTTTTTGATTTCAAGTGGTCTATTTTGATCTTTTGATGATAAGTCAATTTCTTCTCTAGAAAGTTGACCTGAAATAATTGGATTATAACCCTTGATACCTTTTGCAACTTCACCATCAGCGATTCCTTGAACTTCTACCTCATGAAGATTACAAAAATTGGCTATTTGTTGAAAAGTCAAAGTGGTATTTTCAACTAGCCATACAGCTGTAGCCATTGGCATTAAAGGTGTATTAGACATTTAATTTTTTTTTTCTGATTTAAAGTTTTGGAATTTCTTATTAAATTTACTTATTCTACCTTTATCCATTAATTTTTGTTTACCACCAGTCCAAGCAGAATGTGATTTTGGATCAATTTCTAATTTTAATACATCACCCTCTGCTCCCCAGGTAGATTTGGTTTCGAATTGTGTGCCATCTGTCATTTCAACTTTAATATTATGGTAATCAGGATGTATTTTTTTTTTCATGCCGAGATTTATAGCAAAAGAATCTTTTAAAACAATTAAAAGTTACCTACTTTTTGTTTAAATTTTTCATGTATATCAGGGTTAGATGCTATAACTTTAATATTTTTTTTATTAGAAAGGTCAATATTATCAATTATTCCACCTGCCTCATTTATTAATATTATTCCCGCAGCAATATCCCATAAATTTAAGCTTTTTTGAAAGTAACCATCGTATCGACCGTTAGCTACATAAGCCATATCAAGTGCTGCACATCCAGAATTTCTATAATTAATTTCAGGTTCTATTTCAATTTTACTTCCAGCAGCAAATAAACATTCATTTAAATTGTTTTTTTTTGAAACCCTAATGCGTTGATTATTTAAAAAAGCACCACTATTTTTTTCAGCATAAAATAACTCATCTTTAATTGGATCATAAATTATACCACTAACAATTTCTTTTTTTGACATCAAAGCAATTGAAATGGCAAAATGAGGTATTCCATGTAAAAAATTAATTGTTCCATCTATTGGATCAATGATCCACATATTTTCTTTATCTTTATTGTTTTCTAATCCATTTTCTTCAGATAATATTGTGTAATTAGGTTTCGCTTTTTTTAACTCGTCAATTATTACTTTTTCAGTATTAATATCTGCGTTAGTAACAAAATCTGCAGGGCCTTTTTTTGACACTTGAAGTTTTTCAATCTCACCAAAGTCCCTTATCAATCTTTTTGATGCTTTTTCGCTAGCTTTAATCATTATATTGAGATTTGCAGAAATTGAATTCATATAGTTAAATCTTTTTTATATATTCTAAATTTCTTGTATCAATTATAACTTCATCCCCTGAATCAATAAATGGCGGCACTTGTATTGCTAGACCATTTTCTAAAGTTGCAGGCTTGTAAGAAGATGAGACTGTTTGTCCTTTTAGAGCAACATCTGTTGTTTCGATTTTGCATGTAACTTGATTTGGTAAATCTACTGAAATTGGTTTTTCATTATAAAAACAAACTTTTACCTCTAAATTTTCTGATAACAATTTACCTTTTTCTCCAACTAGTTCTTTTTTTATTTCAATTTGTTCAAATGATTTTGCATTGATGAAAAAGTAATTAGTTTCATCTTCATAAAGAAAATTAAAATTACTTTCATCAAGTGAGGCTTTTTCAACTGTTTCACTAGATCTAAATCTTTCATTTAATTTAGTATTTTTATTTACACTTTTCATTTCTACTTGAGCAAATGCACCTCCTTTACCAGGTTTTACATGTTGGGTTTTTAGCACTTGCCATAAATCCTCTTTATACTCCAAAAGCATTCCTACTCTTATTTCACTTGCATTTATTTTCATTTTATTTTTTTTATAGCCTCTTGTGGTTTGAATTTTTTATTTTTCCAAATGTAGCCTGAAATAGCTAAAAAGTTAGCTTTATTCAACAAAAGTTTTCTGTAGTTATTCGCATTTATACCACCAATAGCAACTATTGGAGATTTTGTTATCTTTCTAACTTTTTTTAATAAATTAATTGAGGCTATGTATTTTATTTTTTTGGTTTTTGAAGAATTAAAGGCCCCTAGAGCTATATAGTCAGCTTTATTTTTCAAAGCATTTTTTGCCAACTTTATTGAATTATGACAGGTAATGCCTATTATTTTTTCCCCTATTAATTTTCTTGCTTTGAATATATTCATATCTTTTTGACCAAGATGACATCCATCAGCATTTAACTTTTTCGCAAGATAAACATCATCATTAACTAAAAATTTAACATTAAATTTTTTGCAGATTCTTTTGATTTTTTTTCCAATTATTAATTTATTTTTAAAATTTTCTTTTTTTAGACGTAATTGAAAAAAACTTACTTTTTTTTGCTTTAGAACTTCAATCAATTCAGTATAAAAAGATTTATAAATATTTAATGGAGAGATGAGATATAAGAATTTATTTTTATTAATTCTCAAGATCTTTAGACCATTTTCCTTGAGCAGCTAATGTATTCATTTTTGCCCTGTGGTTAAAAACCTTTTGAGTGCCATTGATATCATCTATATTTTTCGACCAAAATTTCAATGCACTTTGCTGAAGAGCTCTTCCATAAGAATAGCTCATTATGAAATTAGTATCATTGTACTTGTTAATTAAGTTCAAATTTTCTGTTGCCTCTATTTCTGATTGACCTCCAGATAAAAAAGCAATTCCTGGTACCTCTGAAGGCACTGAATCTTTTAAACATTTCAAAGTTAATTTTGCAACTTCCTCATTTGAAATTTTATCTTTAGATTTATTTCCAGCTAAAATCATATTAGGCTTAAGAATAATTCCCTTTAAATCAACTTTGTGTAAAATTAATTCTTCAAAGCATTTTTTAATTACTTTTGAAGTTTTTTGAAAACAATCTTTAGCAGAATGTTCACCATCCATCAAAACTTCTGGCTCAACTATTGGCACCATATTGTATTCTTGAACTAGTGCAGAATATCTTGCCAAAGCATGCGCATTTGATTGTATAGAAAGTTTGCTTGGGTAATCCTTAGATATATTATAAACGCCTCTCCATTTGGTAAATTTTGCCCCAAGTTTATAATATTCCTTTAATCTTTCTCTTAATCCATCTAAGCCTTCAGTTATTTTTTCATCTGGTGAACCTGCAAGAATTTTAGCTCCTGTATCAACTTTAATTCCAGGGGCAGATCCCATTTTTGAAATTAATTCTGGAATCTTGTTTTTATTTGATGTTTCTTGTCTTATGGTTTCGTCATATAAAATTACGCCACCGATACATTCTTTCATACTCGATGAGCTGAAAAGAGTTTCTCTGAATAATAATCTATTTTCTGGAGTTGATGGGACACTCACCCCGTCTAATCTTTTAGTCATTGTAGCTGTACTTTCATCTGCAGCTAAAATTCCTTTTCCTTTTTCCAAAATTTTAAGAGCTATATTATTTAATTCTGACATTTTAATTTAAGGATTTTATACCAGGAAGAACTTTCCCTTCAAGATATTCTAAAAATGCACCACCAGCAGTTGAAACAAAGTTAAAATCTTTAATTGCATTTATTTGATTTATGACAGCAATTGTATCACCACCTCCAACGACTGAGTAAATTGATTTATTATTATTCTTTTTAACAATAGTTTTTGTGATCTCATAACTACCAATTGCAAAATTAGGGTTCTCAAAGTATCCCGCTGGACCATTCCACAAAACTGTGCTGCTTTTATCTATAATATTTTTAATCTTATCAATTGTTTTTGGCCCAATATCTAAAATTAAATCATCATCAGCTATTTCATTAAGTTTTTTGATTTTTCGATTGTCATTCAGGCTTTTACCCACTGATACATCTTCCGGATAAGTGATTATACATGTATTTTTTTTTGAAATTTCGAAAATTTCTTCAATTATAGCCTCACAATTATCCTCTTTAATTGATTTTCCTATTTGATTACCTTTATGACTTAAAATGTTATTAGCCATTCCTCCCACAATAATAATATTATCAAATTTCGGAATTAAATTTTTTATTACTCCAATTTTTGTCGAAATTTTTGAACCTCCGATAATACAGGTAATTGGTTTTTTAATTTCGGTAGTGACTTTTTTTAATGCATTTATCTCTGTTTCTAATTGTAATCCCGCAAAAGATGGTAAAAATTCTGTTATTTTGCAAACAGATGCATGTGCTCTGTGTGAACAAGAAAAAGCGTCATTAACAAAAAGGTCTGCAAGTTTAGCTAAATGTTTTGAAAAATTTAAGTCATTTTTTTCTTCTTCCTCATAGAATCTAATATTTTCTAAAAAAACTATGGTTTCTTTAGAGTCTTCAAACACCTCATCTTTTTTTAATTCGTAAATATTCTTATCGATGATCTTTATTTTTTTATTAATTTTTTTTTCTAAATTTTCACAAATTGGCCTTAATGATAGATCCTGGTTTACTTTTCCTTTTGGTCTTCCAACATGAGAGATTATTATAATTTTTGAATTTTTTTTTATTAAAAATTCTAAAATTGGAAGTATTTTATCAATTCTTGTGAAATCTTTAATCACCCCATTTTTAAGCGGTACGTTTAAATCTAATCTTAGTAATACTTTTTTTCCATCAAGGTTTTCATGGTCTTTAATATTGTTCATTATGAAATTTTATGAAGATACTCAGCTATATCACACATTCTATTAGAGAAACCCCATTCATTATCATACCAAGCTGAAATTTTACCCATGTTGTTACCAACTACATTAGTTAAACTTGCATCAACAATTGAAGATGCTGGATTATGATTAAAATCAATGGAAACAAGTTTTTCTTGGGTAATTTCGAGGACTTTATTTTTTTTACTAAAGTTTTGAAATGCCGAATTAATTTTAACAATACTTAAATCTTTTTTTGTACAAAAGACAAGTTCAATTAAAGAAACATTAGGAGTAGGTACCCTCATCGCTACGCCTTCTAATTTACCTTTGAGAGATGGTATGATTTCACCAATTGCCTTTGATGCTCCAGTCGAGGTAGGTACTATAGATTGACTAGCAGATCTTGCCCTTCTTGGATCTTTGTGAGAATTATCTAAAATTCTTTGATCACTAGTGAAAGCATGGATTGTTGTCATAAACCCTTTTTCAATTTCGAAATTTTCATTTAATACGTGTGCCACTGGTGCTAGACAATTTGTAGTACAAGATGCAGCAGAAATAATTTTATCACTTTTTTTTAATTGAGACTCATTAACTCCAAATACT
This sequence comes from Pelagibacteraceae bacterium AG-404-P07, assembly GCA_003216235.1. Classification (GTDB taxonomy): domain Bacteria; phylum Pseudomonadota; class Alphaproteobacteria; order Pelagibacterales; family Pelagibacteraceae; genus Pelagibacter. Next base: position 26,129 of record QCJE01000001.1, on the reverse strand, counting down.
ATAGTTTTATCTGCATTTTTACACGGAGCTGAAACAATAACTTTTTTTGCTCCATTACTTAAGTGAGGCTCTAATTTTTCTTTAGAGTTGAATTTCCCAGTGCATTCAAAAACATAGTCCACATCATATTTGTTCCATTTAATATTATCTAAATTTTTTTCTTGGCTAAAAGAAATTTTATTGTGGTTTATAATTAAATGTTCATCATCAAAACCTACATCTGCTTTAAATTTTCCATGTATCGAGTCATATTTTAATAGAGTACAGCAAGTTTCAGAATTTGTTCTATTATTAATATGCTTTATCTCAATATTCTTATTATTGCTTTCAATTATGGATCGAACAATCATTCTACCTATTCTTCCCATTCCATTTATTCCAATTTTTGTTTTCATAATTTTTCTTTAATTTTTTTAACTATATTTTCTACATTTAAACCAAAATGGTTGTATATTTTTTTATATGGAGCACTTTTACCAAAATCATTAATTCCAAAATTTAATCCATCAAAACCAGTATACTTTTTCCAAAAATCAGTTTCAGAGGCCTCTATAGATACAACAAGACTAGTTTCGCCTAAAATTTTATTTTTATAGCCTTCACTTTGTTGATCAAATAATTTGTGACATGGCATTGATATTATTTTGGAATAAATACCATCTGTGGCCAATTTATGACCTATATCACTTGCTAAACTAGTTTCAGATCCTGTTGCTAAAATTGTTACACTTATTTTATCTCCAGTTCTTAAAATCTCATAAGCGCCAACAGATGACTCGTTTTTGGAAGAATCTTTTATCCTTACAGGATTAATTCCTTGTCTAGTCAAAGCTATTACACTTGGGGTATTCTTGCTTTCAAGAGCTAATTGCCAACATTCAAAAGTTTCAATTGTATCTGAAGGTCTAAAAACATTTAGATTTGGAATTGATCTTAAACTTGTTAATTGTTCAATAGGCTGATGTGTCGGACCATCTTCACCTAGACCAATAGAGTCATGTGTAAATATATAAATAATTCTTTGTTTCATCATTGCTGCTAATCTGATTGATGGTTTGCAGTAGTCGCTGAATATTAAAAATGTACCACCATAAGGGATTAAATTGCTATGTAATGCAATTCCATTCATTATTCCACACATTGCATGTTCCCTAACTCCATAGTGAATATAATTTCCAGAAAAGTCACCTGGCTTAATTATTTTATGAGCTTTAGTTTTTGTATTATTTGAACCAGCTAAATCAGCTGAACCACCAATTAAATTTTGTAATTTTCCTATTAAGTTTAAAAACATTTCAGATGACTTTCTTGTAGCAAGTGGTTTCAAATTTTTTAGATAGTCTTTCTTTGCTTTTGAAATTAAATTTTTTAATTTATTTAAATCTTCAAAGTTTGAAAAATTCTTTTTATATTTAAGTTCATGTTTTTTTGCTTTATCAGATGCGTTTTTTCCTACCATTTTCCACTCTTTCAATAATGCATCTGGAATCTCGAAAGGTTCGTAATTCCATTTAAGTCTTTTTCTAACCAATTTTATTTCATCTTCACCTAAAGGACTTCCATGTGAAGATGCTTTACCACCCTTATTTGGAGAACCGAAACCAATTGTTGTTTTGCATGAGACCGCAATAGGTTTTTTCGATTTTTGTGCTTTCTTTAAAGCTTTTGATATTTCTTTATAATTATGACCATTAATTTTTATATAATCCCAACCATAGCTTTTAAATCTTTTCTCATAGTCATCTGAAACTGCCAAGCTAGTAGGACCATCGATTGATATAGAATTGTTATCAAATAATAAAATAAGATTTTTTAACTTTAGGTGGCCTGCGAGACTTAAAGCCTCATGACTAATCCCTTCCATCAAACAACCATCGCCAGCTAAGACATAGGTTTTATGGTCAATTATTTTTTTTCCAACTTGTTTTTTTAAAATTTCTTCTGAAATTGCAAAACCAACAGCATTTGATATCCCTTGCCCCAAAGGTCCAGTGGTTGTCTCTATCCCACTATTTGGATGATATTCTGGATGGCCAGCACAAATTGAATCTAATTGTCTAAAATTTTTAATATCATTTAATGAAACGCTTTTGAAGCCCGTCAGATAAAGAAGAGAATAAAGCAGCATAGAGCCATGTCCCGCCGACAGAACAAATCTATCTCTATTAATCCAACTAGGATTATTTGGATTGAAGTTCAAAAAATCTTTAAAAAGAACAGTTGCAACATCAGCCATGCCCATTGGCATACCAGGATGTCCTGAATTAGCTTTTTGAACAGCATCAATGGACAAAAACCTAATACAATTAGCTAATTCTCTATATTGTTTGCTCAAAATTATCCTGTCTAGACTAAGAAGATTCTATTTAATATTATAAATATATATATATGAATTCTCTAACCGAAAAAGAAAAAAAATTAAATTTAGCGTTAACAAAATTAAAAAATTTAAATCTCAATAACCCAGATATAAAAAAAAACATTGAAAATTTGAGTGTGCAAAAAAATCAATTAGAAATTGAAAAGCAAGAACTAGAGGAAAAATATAAAAGTTTAAATGAAGATTATAATGATTTGAGTAAAAAATTGGATGAATTTCAAAATCAAGAGAAAACAGAACAAAAAAAACAAATCGAATTTTCAAAAAAAATTGATGAATTAAATCAAGAAACAGATACTTTATTAGATGAAATAGATAAATGGCAAACGTAAGTATAAAATTTAATGGAAAAGAATTTTTGTTATCTTGTGAGGATGGACAGGAAGAACATTTGGAAGCATTATTAATACAAATTAATCAAAAATTTAATAATCTAAAAAACGATTTAGGTAACTTGGGTGAAAATAAACTTTTATTAATTACTGCCGTTAAAGTAATGGATGAATATTATGAAACAAAAAAAAAGATAGAACAAAAAAAAGATGAGCTTAAAAATCTATCCGATAAATTTAAAGAGCTAAAAACTTTAATTTATGAGTATAAAGATAAAAAAGAACAAGAGATAAAAGAATTAAATAATAATCATTTAAAGTTAAAAAATGAAATTGAAATCAATCAAAAAAATTATGAAAAATTAATTGATGAAGCTGCTGATGAAATTTCAAGTTTTGTAGAAAAAGCAAACTTAGAAAACCTATCTTAATTGACCTTTGTGAAGAAATCCCAAATCAGAAAAAAAATATTCAAGTACAGAAAAACTCAAAATTTGAGTAACTACAGGATTACTTTTAAATCAATATTAAAAATTTTAAGAAAGATGAGATTAAAAGGAAAAGTTTTAGGTGGGTATTATCCCTATAACTATGAAGCTGACATAATGAATATTCTAGAGAAATTTGAAAAACAAAATTATATCATCTCGCTTCCAAAAATAAAAAAAAATTCACAAATGGATTTTTTTCGTTGGTCATCAAGAGATCCTATGAACATTAACAAATATGGAATACCAGAACCAATTTCAAATCAACTTAAATATCCTGACATTTTATTAGTTCCTCTTGTAGCATTTGATAGAAATTTAAATAGAGTTGGATATGGCGGAGGTTTTTACGATAGATATATAAAGAAAATTAAAAAAATAAAAAAAATAATAACAATTGGTTTAGCTTATTCATTTCAAAAAGTAAAAAAAATTTCAGTTAATAAGCATGATATTAAATTAGACTTTGTAGTTACTGAAAAGGAAAATTAATATGCGAATATTGTTTTTAGGTGATGTTGTTGGAATTTCTGGCTGCTCAAAAATAATGAGTAATCTTTTAGATCAAATCAAAAAAAATCAAATTGATTTTGTAATTGTTAATGGTGAAAATGCTGCGGAGTCGGGAGTTGGATTGACCAAAGAAATTTGCGAAAATTTTTTTAATTGTGGTGTTGATGTTGTCACAACTGGCAATCATGTTTGGGATCAAAAAGATATAATGAATTATATTGACAAAGAAAATCGTTTGCTTCGACCAAAGAATTTATTTGAGCCTGCACCAGGCAAAGGTTTTGAAGTTTATATTACAAAAAATGATCTAAAGGTTGGAGTTCTTAATTTAATGGGAAATATTTTTATGAAAAAGTGTGATGATGTTTTTGAGGCTTCTAAAATATTTATGGAAAATTATGAGCTTAAAAAAGATTATGATTTTTTAATAGTTGATTTTCATGGAGAAATTACTAGTGAAAAAAATGCTATTGGACATTATTTTGATGGTAAAGCAACACTAGTAGTTGGAACACATACTCATATCCCAACTAACGATGCGAGAGTTTTAAAAAATGGTACAGCTTACCAGACAGATGCTGGAATGTGTGGTGATTATGACTCAGTTATAGGAATGAATAAGGATAATTCTTTAAATAGATTTATGAAAAAAGATTCTGTAAAACATTTTCCTGCAAAAGGTGAAGCTACTTTAAGTGGTGTTATAGTAGATTGTGATACAGAAACTGGATTAGCCAATAAAGTAAAAAGTTATATCTTTGGAGGTCAGTTAAACAAAACTTATTAATTTTATGGCAGGTCATTCACATTGGGCAGGAATAAAGCATAAAAAAGGGAAGGCTGACAAGCAAAGGTCTAAAATTTTTTCCAAATTATCTAAAGAAATTACTGTTGCTGCAAAACTAGGTGATAAAGATCCTGCAATGAACCCAAGATTAAGATCTGCTATCCAAGCAGCAAGATCTGCAAACGTGCCTAAAGATAATATTGAAAGAGCAATTGATAAATCTTCTGTAAGTGCAGGATTGAATTTCGAAAATTTAAGATACGAGGGTTTTGGTCCTGAAAAGGTTGCTGTGATTGTTGAAACTTTAACTGATAATAAAAATAGAACAGCTTCAATTGTAAGAACTATTTTTCAAAAAGCTGGTGGTAGTCTTGGAACCCAGGGCTCAGCTTCACATAATTTTCAACAATTGGGCATCATTAAAATTGACACAAAAGAGGTCTCAGATGAAAGAATTTTAGAATTAGCCATTGAAGCTGGAGCAGATGAATGTAAATCAAATGCAAATTATCATGAAATTCATTGTTCAATAAATGAAATTTATAACGTGAAAAAAGAGTTAGAAAAAGAAATTAGCAATTTTATTTCAACAGGAATTGAGTGGATACCGCTCAATAGCGTTCAAATTTCAAAGGAAAAAAATGAGAATTTGATTAATTTCTTTGAATTATTAGAAGAAGAGGATGACATACAGAATATTTACTCTAATGCTGAATTTACTGAATAACTTATGTTAATTATTGGAATAGACCCTGGCATATCTGGATCAGTTTGTTTTTTAAAAGACGGTAAAATTCTTGAAGTTGTTGAAATGCCAACAATGACTGAGGGGAAGAAAAATAAAAGACAAGTAAATGGCTCTCAACTATATAATGAAATTTCAAAAAGAATTAATAAATCAGAGAATCAAGATGTAAGAGTTGTAATTGAACAAGTGTCAGCAATGCCAGGACAAGGAGTTACGAGTATGTTTAATTTTGGCCAATCATTTGGAATTTTAAAAGGTTTGTGTTCGGCGATGCAATTACCCATGTACTTTGTTAGACCAGCTAAATGGAAAAAATATTTTAACCTTATTAATTCAGAGAAAGATGCAAGTAGAACAAGAGCAATAGAAATTTTTCCTTATTTTTCGTCACAATTATCTAAAAAAAAGGACTCCAATAAGGCTGATGCCATTTTAATTGCTAGTTTTTACTACGAAACATATAAAACTGACGATTAATAGTTATAGGATCAAAGACAAATTCATGACACATTTAAGTGTGAGAAGACATTATGGAAGCTGATATTTCAACTCAAGCTGTAGGTTTAGCCTCGAATACTGATTTTTCTTTAATGAACTTATTTATTCGTGCAGATTTTATAGTCAAGTCAGTGATAATCATATTAATTGTATGTTCAATATATTCTTGGGCGGTAATAATCGAAAAATTTAGGTTGTTCAAAAAAATAAATCAATCAACAGAAGAATTTGAAAAAAAATTTTGGAATTCAAAGTCAGCAGAAACATTTTATAATAGTCTTCCGGCTAATACAGAAGACCCAATGTCCCTTATTTTTAAAGATGCAATGCAAAACTTGTTAAAGCGAAGATCAAAAACAGATTTACATGATAGAATTATGACAATTTTAGAAACTGGCATCGAAAGACAAATGTCAAAAATAAGTAAAGGATATACTTTTTTAGCAACTGTAGGCTCAACAGCTCCATTCATTGGATTATTCGGAACTGTATGGGGAATTATGAATTCATTTCAATCAATTGCTATTTCAAGAAATACTAGTTTGGCAATAGTTGCGCCTGGTATAGCTGAAGCACTTTTTGCGACTGCTTTAGGATTGTTAGCAGCTATACCTGCGGTTATAGCTTATAATAAATTTAATAATGACTCTGCAATATATTCTCAAAAATTAGAAAATTTTTCAAAAAGATTTCTTACAATAATTTAAAATGGCATTTAAATTTAACCGTTCCTCAAAAGAACCAATGAGCGAAATAAATGTTACACCATTTGTTGATGTAATGTTGGTCCTTTTGATTATATTCATGGTTACTGCACCTTTGTTAACTGTAGGCGTTCAAGTTGATTTACCAGAAAGTTCTGCCGATTCTCTTCCAGAAGAAACAGAACCTCTAACATTAACAATTAATTCTAAAGGAGAGATTTATATTCAGGAGTCAAAAGTTGAGTACGAGAAAATTATAGCAAAGGTTTTAGCTGTTTCCAAAAATAGAACAGATACAAGAATTTATGTAAGAGGTGATAAAACCATCAATTATGGAAGAGTTTTAGAGATTATGGGTTTATTATCTGGATCAGGTTTTACAAAAGTAGCACTAATTTCAGAGCCATATAAAGAAAGGTAATTTAATCAGTGAGTAGAAGCATAATAATCTCCACTGCTGTTCATATTTTGTTTATATTTATCACTGCGATGAGCCTACCATTTTTAGCAAAAAAACCCATAGATCTTCCACCAATTATCTCTGTAGAGTTAATTCAGATTACAGACGAAACAAATATTCCCTTTGCGCCAAAAGCAAAAAAAATAATTGAAAAAATTAAAGAGAAAGAAAAAAAACTTGTTTCTGAACAGGCCCCACCAAAAAAAGTAAAAAAAATTAAACCAGACTCGGTTCCTATGCCAGATGACAAACTAGAAAAAGTTAAAAAGATAAAAGAAGATAAACAAAATCCTGAAAAAATTGATAATGAAGTAAAACAGGTCTCTGAATTTGAAAAAGACGAGTTGTTTGATCCAAATAATATTGCTGCTCTTATAGATAAATCAAAAGAAGATAGTGCCGAAACTATTAATAAAACTGATAAAGTAACTCAAGATCAACAAAGAAATGTTGAAAACGTAGGTTTGTCATTAAGTGAAGAAGATGCACTCAAGGCCCAAATATTTGGTTGCTGGAGTATTCCATTAGGTTTACCTTATAACGAAAATTTGTTAGTAAGAATAAAACTTCAATTAAAACCTGATGGAACAGTTTTGAATTCTGAAATATTAGACCATGCTAGAATGAATAAACCTGGCCAGGGTTTTTATAAGGTTTTAGCAGAAAGTGCTTTAAGAGCTATAAAATTATGTCAACCTCTTAGAGTTCCAACTACTGGATATGAAAGATGGAAAGAGTTGCAATTAAATTTTGATGCAAGAGAAATGTTAGAGGGTTAATATACTATTATGAAAAGATATATTTTAACTTTATTATTAATATGTATACAATTTAATTCGTATGCACTTATTGAAGTAGATATCACTAGAGGTAATTTAGATCCCTTACCAATTGCTGTATCACCTTTATCCATAGACAATCAATCAAAAAAAGAATTTGAAAAAATATTAAAAAAAAAAGATATTGGTTCGGAAATTTCAGTTGTCGTTGAGAATAACTTAAAAGCATCTGGTCTTTTTAATCCTTTAAGTAAGGATGCTTTTTTACAAGAACCAGACATAGCAAATTTGAAACCTAGATTTGAAGATTGGGCTTTAATTAAAGCTCAGGCTTTGATTACTGGCAAAGTAAATTTTGTTGATGAAAAATTGAGAGTTGAATTTAGATTATGGGATGTTCTTGCAGGTAAAGAAATGATGGCACTTGCTTTTACAACTGTCCCCACAAACTGGAGAAGAGTTGGTCACATTATAACTGATAAAGTTTATGAGAGACTGACAGGTGAAAAAGGGTATTTTGATACAAGAATTATATATGTTGCAGAAGAAGGTCCTAAAACAAAAAGAATTAAAAAACTTGCTATTATGGATCAAGATGGTTCTAACAATAAATTTTTAACATTAGGAAATGAACTTGTTTTAACTCCTCGATTTAATCCAACAAACCAGATGGTAACTTATTTATCTTATTTTAAAAATTTACCCAGAGTTTATTTGTTAGATATAGAAACAGGGATGCAAGAAGTTGTTGGTGATTTCCCCGGAATGACATTTGCTCCAAGATTTTCACCAAATGGAAAAAAGATAATAATGAGTTTTGCTAAAGATGGCAATTCAGACATTTATACTATGGATTTAGAAAATAGAATTGTTGAAAAAATTACTAATCATCCCTCAATAGATACTTCTCCATCTTATTCACCTGATGGAAAATATATAAGTTTTAATTCTGATAGAAGTGGATATCAGCAAATATATGTAATGAACAGTGATGGAAGTAATGTAAAAAGAATTTCATTTGGAAAAGGTTTGTATGGAACTCCTGTTTGGTCACCAAGAGGTGACTTAATTGCATTTACTAAATTACATAAAGGAAAATTTTATATTGGTGTGATGAGAACAGATGGAAGTGGTGAAAGATTATTGACAGAAAATTACTATCAAGAGGCACCCTCATGGTCTCCCAATGGAAGAGTCTTAATATTTTACAGAGAGACAAAATCAAACTCAAAAGGAGAGGGATTTACAGCTAAATTGTGGTCTATAGACTTAACAGGCTATAATGAAAGATTAGTGAAGACCCCAACTGACGCCTCAGACCCATCATGGTCATCTTTATTAAGTAATTAAAGGAAATATCTTGATTTTTTATCTTGAAACATTTAATTAGTTGTGAAAAAGTTAAGATAAAGAAATATTGATCAAGGAGCAATAATGAAATTATTCAAAATTCTTAAAAACGCTTTTTTAGTAACACTAGCTTGTGTAGCATTATCAGCCTGTGCAACTTCAAAAAAGACAGGTCAAATGCAAGGTGACGTTTACACAGGAACAGATACAATTGAGTATCTAGCATCAGGTGTACCAGATAGAGTTTTCTTCGCTACTAATGAATCAGTTTTAACAACTGCTTCAAGAGAAACATTAAGAAAACAAGCAGCATGGTTAAGAAAAAATTCTAAAATTACAATTGTACTTGAGGGCCACGCAGATGAAAGAGGAACAAGAGAGTATAACTTAGCCTTAGGTGAAAGAAGAGCAAATGCAGCGAAAGATTATTTAATGACTTATGGAATTTCTTCAGACAGAATTTCAGTTTTAAGTTATGGAAAAGAAAGACCTGTAGACTCAGGATCTAATCCATTAGCTTGGTCAAAAAATAGAAGATCAGTAACTGTAAAAGCAAACTAATTTTTTAAAATAATTAAGACCCTTGATCATTAAATGATTAAGGGTCTTTTTTTTGCCATTATTTTAATCATAAACTCTTCAATGAATTTAGTTAGTAAAATTTTCAAAAAAAAACTTTTTTTATTTTTAAGCATAGTTTTTTATACAAGTTCATTTGCTGACAATCATAATATTTATGAAACACTTGAACAAATTCAAAGCGATATTAAGACTTTAGAAAAAGCAGTTTATGCAAATTCATCTGATTTAAATAATAGAACAAATAATGCTTCTAGTTCAGAGATGAATAATAACTCTGAGGATGTTCTTACTAGACATCTATTAAAATTATCTGAAATTGAAAATCAATTTCAACAGCTCACAAATAAATTTGAGGAAATAAACTTTAAACTTGATAAGTTATCAAATCGTTTATCAAAGGTTCAAGCAGATAATCAGATAAGATTTCAAGATTTAGAAAGTGTTTTGACTTTGGATGAAAGTAATAAAAAGATTTCAAAAAAAAAAGAAGTTGATGAAAAAGTTCTTCCTGGAAGTTCAGAGCCTCAAGATTTAGGTTCTATTTCTTATAAAGATACTGAATCAAAAGAAAAAGTACAACAAACTCAGTCAGTAGACACGACGGCAACTATAGTTACTGAAGTTTTTCAATCTGAGGAAAAAATTCTTCCAAACGAAACTCCAGAAAAACAATATGAATTCGCAACAAGTTTTTTAAAAGTTGGAGATTATTCAACCGCAGAAAGAGCATTTAGAGAATTTGTTCAGACAAACCCTGAACATAAGTTAGCAGGAAATGCACAATATTGGTATGCGGAAACTTTTAGGATCAGGCAACTTTATACTGATGCTGCTTCTGCATATTTAGAAGGATATCAGAAATATCCTAAGGGAGAAAAAGCTCCTGTAAATTTATTAAAGCTGGGTGTATCCATGGTTCAAATTGGAGAAAAAGATCAAGGTTGTAAAATGATAAATGGAGTTGAAAAACAATATCCAAATGCAAATCAGTCCGTGATACAAAAAGCTAAATATGAGTCTCAAAAATTTGAATGCAACAATCAAAATTCCTAAGCTATTAAAAAAAAATTTAACTAATCTTAGAATTAATAAAATATATAATAGTTTTGAAAAATATTTCAAAATTAAGGAAAATTTTGTAGTTGCGGTTTCTGGTGGACCAGATAGCTTAGCTTTAGCTTTTTTAGCAAAAATATATTCTCTTAAATACAAGATTGTTTCTAAGTTTTTTATTGTGGATCATAGATTAAGACCAGAGTCCACCAATGAAGCTAAATTAGTAAAAAATATATTAAAAAAATATTCTATTAATGCTGAAATCTTAACTTGGTATGGGAAAAAACCAAGAAAAAATATTCAATCATTTGCACGTAACAAAAGGTATGAGCTATTAGTAAAAAGGTGCCAAAAATTGAAAATTAATAATATTATTTTAGGACATCACCAAGATGATTTATTAGAAAATTTTTTTATCAGAATTTTTCGAGGAAGTGGACTTAAAGGTCTTATTTCACTAGAGATTAAAAATAGAGTATCTAATATAAATTTTTTACGTCCATTATTATATCAAAAAAAAGAGGATTTAGTTTTTCTTTCTAAAAAGGTATTTGATTTTTATATTAAAGATCCAAGTAATAAAGATGAAAAATTTTTAAGAATTAAGATTAGGAAATTGATAAAAGAGTTTGAAAAAAGTGATATAGATAAAAGTAAATTTATTTCAACAATTAAAAATTTAAAAAGCTCCAATAGTGTAGTAGATTTTTATATTAAGAAAAATTTAAGTGAAAATTGCTTTTTTTCAAAAAAAGAAAACAAAATTATTTTAAACAATAATTTTTTTAACCAACCTCATGAAATAATTTTTAGAAGTTTTTCTGATTCAATTAAAATTATCGGAAAAAGGTATTACTCAGTACGAGGCAAAAAACTAGATAATGTCATCAATCAAATTAAAGATGATACTTTTTTTAAAGGAACCCTGGGAGGTTGTATCATTGAAAAGGTCAATCAAACTGTAATTATAACAAAAGAATAAGGAAATAACTTAGGAATATCCCAAAATGCCACTTGTTAATTTCATAATAATTCTTATTTTAAACCTATGAATATTAAAAATTTAGCTATGTGGGCAATAATAGTTTTTTTAACTATTGGTCTTTATAACATGTTTAAAGCTCCACAATCTAAGATAAGAGGGGGTGATCAAGTTATATTTTCTGAATTTTTAACTTCTGTTGATAATGGTGAAGTTTTAAAAGTAGAGATACAAGGAAATAATATTAAAGGTGTTTATTCAAATGGAAATAGTTTTACAACTTATTCGCCTAACGATCCAAATTTAATAGAAAAGTTATCTGACAAAGGTGTTAGTATTTCAGCTGCACCTTTAGAAGAAAAAATGCCATCTTTATTTGGTGTTTTACTTTCGTGGTTCCCAATGCTGCTATTAATTGCAGTGTGGATTTTTTTTATGAGACAAATGCAGGGTGGAAAAGGTGGTGCCATGGGCTTTGGAAGATCTAAAGCTAAAATGATGAATGAACTAAAAGGAAAAGTTACCTTTAATGATGTCGCTGGTGTTGAGGAGGCAAAAGAAGAAGTTGAAGAAATAGTAGAATTTTTAAAAGATCCAAAAAAATTTAGTAGACTTGGTGGCAAAATTCCGAGAGGAGCTTTACTAGTTGGTCCTCCGGGAACAGGAAAAACTTTGCTAGCAAGAGCTATAGCTGGTGAAGCTGGAGTTCCTTTTTTTACTATCTCAGGTTCTGATTTTGTAGAGATGTTTGTGGGAGTAGGAGCATCAAGAGTCAGAGACATGTTTGAGCAAGGAAAAAAAAATTCACCATGCATAATCTTTATAGATGAAATAGATGCAGTTGGAAGAAGTAGAGGTGCAGGCCTAGGAGGAGGAAATGATGAAAGAGAGCAAACTCTCAACCAATTATTAGTCGAGATGGACGGTTTTGATACAAATGAAGGTGTAATTATTATAGCCGCTACTAATAGACCTGACGTTTTAGATCCCGCTTTATTAAGGCCAGGTAGATTTGATAGACAAGTAGTAGTTTCTAATCCAGATATTATTGGAAGAGAAAAAATTTTAAAAGTTCATGTTAAAAAAATTAAAATGGCACCTGATGTAAATTTAAGAACTATAGCTAGAGGTACACCTGGTTTTTCAGGTGCAGATTTAGCAAATCTTGTTAATGAAGCAGCTTTATTAGCGGCTAGAAAAAATAAAAGAATTGTAACATTAATGGAATTTGAAGAGGCTAAAGATAAAGTAATGATGGGTGCTGAAAGAAGATCAATGGTTATGACTGAAGATGAAAAAAAACTAACAGCATATCATGAAGGTGGACATGCTTTGGTATCATTTAATATGCCTAGTTATGATCCAATACATAAAGCAACAATTATTCCAAGAGGAAGAGCTCTAGGAATGGTTATGAATTTACCTGAAAGAGACAAACACGGTTATTCAATAAAATATCTTAAAGCTAGACTTGCAGTTTGTTTTGGTGGCAGAGTAGCTGAAGAACTTATTTTTGGAAAAGATGATATTACTACTGGTGCAGGTGGAGGAACCGGATCAGATATAAATCAAGCAACTCAGCTTGCAAGAGCTATGGTAACAAAATATGGAATGAGTGAAGAAATGGGTCCAGTTGAATATGGGGAAAATCAAGAAGAAGTATTTTTAGGAAGATCAGTAACTCAGACTCAATCAGTATCCGAAGCAGTTGCTCAAAAAATTGATAAAGAGATCAGAAAACTTGTTGATGAAGGATATAACCAAGCTAAAAAAATATTAACTGAAAAAATAGATGATCTGCATAAAATTGCTAAGGCTTTAATGACTTATGAAACTTTAACTGGTGAAGAAATTGAGAATATAATTAATAAAAACATATATCCAAAAGATAAAATATTGGAAAAATCTGAAGATAAGGATGATCAAACCTCAGCCTTAGGAGCAATGGGTTTAAAACCAAAAATAGTGCACTAAAATTCATGAGTAGTTATTACACAAGGGCGTGTAATTTTTACTATGGCTCAATATCAGTAGAAAAGGTTAAAAAAAAGTTATCATTACCATTACATGGAAATAAATCAATTTCTTTTGATAATATTGAAATTATATCAAGAAGAAGTATCAAAAGAATAAACTTTCAAAAGGTAAATAAACTTAAAAGCCAAATTAGAAAGAAAATATTATCTGATATAAAACAGATTTCCAAAAAAAAAAAAATTAGAGGATTAAAATTTTCAAATACGCCAATTTTGATGGGAGTTCTTAACTTAACTCCAAATAGTTTTTCTGATGGTGGCAAGTATAATAAAAAAAAACTTGGAGAGAAGCATGCTAAAAAATTAATTAAAGATGGTTGTGAAATTTTAGATATTGGAGGAGAAGCAACAAATCCAGGTTCTAAAGAAATAAACACCGATGAAGAATGGAAAAGAATTTCTCCTACAATACTAAAGATTAAAAAATTAAAAAAATTTATTTCACTGGACACAAGAAAAAGCATCATAATGAAAAAAGGAATCAAAAATAAAATTAATTTAATTAATGATATCTCTGGTATTCAATATGATCCAAATACAATAGATGTTTTGAAAGATACCAAAATACCATTTGTGATTCATCACATACAAGGTGAACCAGCGACGATGCAAAAAAATCCAAGATATAAAAATGTAGTTTTAGATATTTATGATTTTTTCGAAAAAAAAATTCAATTTATAAGATCAAAAGGTATTAAACATAATAATATTATTTTAGATCCTGGCATCGGATTTGGTAAAAACTTGAAACATAATATTACCTTAATAAGAAACATTTCTATTTTTCACTCACTTGGTTTTCCTGTAATGTTAGGCACTTCTAGAAAAAGGTTCATAAAAAATCTGTCTGGAGTAAATGATAGTAAAGAGAGATTGGGAGGAACTATATCATCAAACCTGTTTGCTATTATGCAGGGAGTTCAAATTTTAAGAGTTCATGATGTAAATGAAGTTAATCAGAGCATAAAAGTTTTTAATTCACTAAAATTTTAAGATGTTAAAAAAATATTTTGGAACTGATGGAATAAGAGGCAGAGTAAATCAAACTAAAATAAATGGTGAAATGTTTTTTAGGTTTGGTTTAGCAGTGGGGACATATTTTAAAAATCAAAAAAAATTAAAACAAACAGCGATAATCGCAAAAGATACTAGATTATCGGGATATACTTTAGAACCTGCTTTAGTTTCTGGATTGGCATCAGCAGGAATGCATGTTTATACACTTGGACCACTTCCAACTAACGGTCTTGCCATGTTAACAAAAAAAATGAGAGCAAATATGGGTATAATGATTACTGCTTCACATAATCCATTTTATGATAATGGATTAAAATTATTTGGACCAGACGGACTAAAATTATCTGATAAAATTGAAAAAAGAATTGAAAAATTGATTGATTTTAAAATTTTAAAAAATCTTTCAGAACCTAAAATTTTGGGAAGAGTAAAAAGATTAGAGGATGCAAATGATAGATATATTAAAATTTTAAAAAGTAATTTCCCAAAGAATTTCAATCTTAAAGGAATGAAAATAGCTATAGATTGTGCGAATGGAGCTGGATATAAATCTGGTCCAAAGCTATTAAAAAGTTTGGGAGCCAAAGTTTATCATATTGGTACAAATCCAAACGGTTTTAATATAAACGATAATTGTGGATCAACTTTTCCAAACAGAATTAAACAATTAGTTAAAAAACATAAGGCGAATATTGGTATATCTTTGGATGGTGATGCAGATAGAATAATTATATCTGATGAAAAAGCAAAAATTATTGATGGAGATCAAATACTTGCAATGTTAGCTAAAAGATGGAAAAGAAAAAAGATTTTAAAAGGTGGTGTTATAGGAACTTTGATGTCTAATTATGGATTGCAAAATTATTTAAAAGATCAAAAAATAAAATTTATAAGAGCCAATGTTGGAGACAGATATGTCAAAGAAAAAATGCAAAAAAATAATTTTAATTTAGGTGGAGAACAATCAGGACATATTATACTTGGAAAGTTTGCAACTACGGGAGATGGATTGTTAGTTGCTTTAGAAGTTTTATTTTCAATGAGAAAAGGTAAAAGAGCAAGCGAACTTTTTGGTACTTTTGATTCAACGCCTCAAATATTAGAAAATGTTAAAGTAAAAGATAAATCTGTAATTGAAACAAAAAAATGCAGGAATGCTATTAAAAAATCTGAAAAATTGATAAAAAAACAAGGTAGAATGCTTGTAAGAAAATCAGGAACAGAGCCCAAAATAAGAATTATGGGAGAGTCAAGTAACATTAAATTATTAAAAAGATGCATAAGTATTGTAAAAAGATCTATTAATTAAATTGAAAATTAAATCAAAAATATTAATCATTGCAGGTTCAGACTCTTCTGGTGGAGCAGGTATTCAAGCAGACATTAAAACTGTCACTAGTTTAGGCTCTTATGCATTAACTGCTATAACTGCAGTAACGATTCAAAATACCAAAGGTGTAAAATCTGTAATATCAATACCTTCAAATGAAATAAAGAATCAGATAATTCACTCAGCTAAAGACATCAAACCAGATGCAATAAAGATTGGAATGTTAAATTCTAAAGAAATAATACAAAAAGTTATAGAGTCATTAAGAAAAATAAACACAAAAAAAATAATTTTAGACCCTGTGATGATTGCAAAAGGGGGAGCTAGATTAATTGAAAAAGAAGCAATTATTTTTTTAAAAAAAAAACTAATTCATCAGGTTACTTTAATTACACCAAATATTCCTGAAGCTGAAGTTTTAACTGGAATAAAGATTAAAAATAAAGAGGATATGATTTTTGCAGCTAACAAATTAATCAATTTAGGAGCAAAAAATGTTTTAATAAAAGGTGGCCACCTCATTACAAAAAAAGTAGAGGACATATTTTTAAATAAGTCAGATTTTAAAGTTTTTATTAACCCAAGATATAAAACTAATAATACGCATGGTACTGGATGTACATTATCAACTGCAATTGCAACTTTTTTTTCATGTGGAAAAAGTATTAAGAAAGCTTGTGAGCTTGGTATTAAATATGTAAATTCTGCAATATTAACTAATCCAAAATATGGAAAAGGCCATGGTCCAATTAATCATTTAAATTCAATTAATATAGATAAAAGATTCAGATAATGAAAAATATTGTTGTTGTTGGCTCACAATGGGGAGATGAAGGAAAAGGAAAAATAGTTGATTGGCTTTCTGAGCAAGCCGATATAGTTATTCGATTTCAGGGTGGCCATAATGCAGGGCATACTTTGGTTATTGATGGGAAAACTTATAAATTAAGATTGCTTCCTTCAGGTATTGTTAGAAAAGATAAAATTTCTATAATTGGTAATGGTGTAGTAATTGATCCTTGGGCGTTATTAGATGAAATTCAGGAAATTAAGGGCAAGGGTATAAAGATAGATGAAGATAATCTAATTATTTCTGAGTCTGCAAATTTAATTTTACCTTTTCATAAAGAAATGGACGAAATTAGAGAAGATGCAGCTGGAAAAAGTAAGATAGGGACTACAAGAAGAGGCATTGGTCCTGCTTATGAAGATAAAGTTGGCAGAAGATCTATAAGATTAATGGATCTAAGGTCTGAAAAAAATTTAGATCAAAGATTAGATCAAGCATTATTGCATCATAATGCAATTAGAAAGGGACTAGGAAAAAAAATTTTTCAAAAAAAACATTTAAAGGAAATGTTACTTAAAATTGCTCCAGAAATACTTAAGTTTTCTCACCCCGTATGGATGAAAATTGACCAATTTAAAAAACAGAGAAAAAAGATTTTATTTGAAGGAGCGCAAGGTATTTTGCTAGATGTTGATCATGGAACTTATCCATTCGTCACATCTTCTAATACTGTAGCCTCAAGCGCCGCAACTGGATCTGGCTGCGGTCCTGATACAATAAATTATGTTTTAGGAATTACAAAGGCTTATACTACTAGAGTTGGTGAGGGACCCTTTCCAACAGAGCTTAAAGATAAAATTGGTGAATTACTAGGAACTAAAGGAAAAGAATTTGGAACAGTTACAAGTCGTAAAAGGAGATGTGGTTGGTTCGATGGTGTTTTAGTAAGACAAACTATTAAAATTTCAGGAATAAATGGAATTGCTTTAACAAAGCTAGATGTGTTAGATGATTTAGATGAAATTAAGTTGTGTATAGAATATGAATTGAATGGTAAAAAAATTGATTATTTGCCTGCTTCAGTTGAAGATCAATTAAAGATAAAGCCTATTTATAAAAGTTTTCCAGGGTGGAAAAAATCAACCAATGGTATTAAAAACATTGATGAACTTCCAGAGGAAGCAAAAAATTATATCTATTTCATTGAAGATTTTATAGGAGCTACAATATCAAGTATATCAACTAGCCCTGAAAGAGAGGATACAATATTAATCAAAAATCCTTTTGAATATTAATTTACAGGAAGTAAATTTTTAGATTTAGCTAATAAAAGCATATGTTTTTGTAATTTTTCAAATGCCTTATTTTCAATTTGTCTAATTCTTTCTCTACTTATTTTATATTTTTTACTTAGTTCTTCAAGAGTTGCAGGATCATCATTTAGTCTCCTTGAATATAAAATTTCTTTTTCTCTTTCATTTAGAACCTTTATTGAGTCTTT
Source organism: Pelagibacteraceae bacterium AG-404-P07 (assembly GCA_003216235.1). Lineage (GTDB taxonomy): Bacteria > Pseudomonadota > Alphaproteobacteria > Pelagibacterales > Pelagibacteraceae > Pelagibacter. The sequence continues at coordinate 7,796 of QCJE01000001.1, read as the reverse complement.
TAGTAGATCTTTTCTTTGTTCCATTTCTTCATGTTGTGCAAATCTCAAGTCATGGTCCAATTCTTTATCAACTAACCAATCCTGCCATTCATCTCCATCTTCTCCTACCTGTGCGTTTAATGAAAATTCTTTTCCTGCAAGTCTTCGATTCATTGAAACAACTTCGTCTTTACTAACATCAAGTTTGTTTGCAATTTCTTCAACATGTTCATTTCTTAAATCACCATCTGATTGTGGTGCTATTTGATTCTTCAATTTTTTGAGATTAAAAAATAATTTTTTTTGAGCTGTAGTTGTTCCAATTTTTACTAAACTCCAGGATCTTAAAATATATTCCTGAATTGATGCTTTTATCCACCACATTGCATATGTTGCAAGTCTAAATCCTTTTTCTGGTTCAAATTTTTTTACAGCTTGCATTAAACCAACATTGCCCTCAGAAATCATCTCGTTAACTGGTAAACCATAACCCTTATAGCCCATCGCAATTTTTGCAACTAATCTTAGATGACTTGTAACAAGTTTTTCGGCAGATTTAATATTACCAGTAGTTTTCCAATTTTTTGCAAGCATGTATTCTTCTTCAGCATCCAGCATTGGAAATTTTTTAATTTGATCAAGGTATGCAGATAGTCCACCTTCATTACTTAAAATTGGAAGATTATTATTAAAAGTCATATTCACTCAGTTTATCTAATTAATTTTTATTTTTTTTCAATATTTAATTTTTACGTATTTCTTAGCATTTCTAGGATTGTATTAAGTTCTTGTGGCAAAATTGAGTGAAAAATCATTTCTTTATTCTTTTTTGGATGGATAAAACCAATAGTTTTTGCATGAAGAAATTGTCTATTAAGATTTGTAATTTTTTTTTCTAGTAGTGGATCAATATTTTTTATTTTTTTATATTTTTTTTTATATTTGTCATCACCAACAATACTGTGACCTAGATGATTCATATGAACTCTAATTTGATGAGTTCTTCCTGTTTCTAATTTACAATCTACTAAACTTAATGTTGGAATGTTGTCATTTTCAAAAATTTCTATTGTCTTATAGTTTGTAATCGCATTTTTACCTTTTGTACGACTTACTTCCATCATTTGTCTATTCTTAGAACTCCTAGTGATTAGGGTTTCTACTCTTCCTTTAGAAGGCCTTACTTTGCCCCATATCATCAATTGATAAATTCTAGTTATCGTGTGCTTACTAAATTGATTAGATAAATGTTCATGGGCTTGATTATTTTTAGCAATGACAACTAAACCGGAGGTATTTTTATCAATCCTATGAACTATCCCTGGTCTTAATTCATCACCAATATTAGACAGAGAGTTTTTGTCATAATACATTAATGCGTTAACAATTGTATTATCAAAATTTCCTGCACCTGGATGAATTACTATGCCAGAAGGTTTATTTAGAATAATGATATCATCATCCTCAAAAATTATATCAAGTTTATAATTATAAGGTTTGAGGGAGGCTTTTTTGGGTTCTGGAATAATTAATTCTAAATTATCACCGACAGATATTTTTTTAGATGGATCACATATAACTTTATTATTCAATTTTAATTTTTGATCTAAAATTAAATTTTTAATTCTTGTTCTACTTAAATTCTTTTCTTTTTTATTAATAAAAACATCAACACGCATGTTTTTACTTATTTCTTTGACAATCAAATTTATTTTTTTTTTCATAAAATGTTATATTAATATTATATGCGCTTGTAGCTCAACTGGATAGAGCGCCTGACTTCGGATCAGGAGGTTCTGGGTTCGACTCCTAGCAGGCGCACCAATTATTCACCCATATTTATTAAAGTTCCTTTAATACGAGCTCTTAAAAATGAAAAATAAAATAAGATTAATCCAAAAATTAAGTAAAATAAATTTAGTAAATATGCATATTTTAAATTTTCGTAACTTACCATTCCATTTAAGAGAATACTTCTTGTCTCATCAAAAATGTAAACGAGTGGCAATCCTTTTGCAATTAATTGAAAAAAGTTAGGTAAGATTTCTATAGGATAATAGATGCATCCTAATGGAGCAAGTAGAAAAAGAGATGACCAAGCAATATTTTCAAAGGATGGACCAAATCTCATTAACCCGGCACTTACAAATAAACCAAGAGTAATCCCAAAAATATATAAACTTAAAAACAAAAGAAGCAGAGGTAAACCTAATTTTAAAATTGAAACACCAAATAATGGAGAAGTTAGAATGATTGCTGGCACTAAACCTATCAAAGTTCTTATCAAAGCTGTGAAAACTAATGATGTTATAATTTCCTTTAATTTAAGGGGTGCAATAAATAAATTTGTAAAATTTCGACTCCAGATTTCTTCTAAAAAAAGCATATTAAAACTAATACTTGATCTAAAAAGAATATCGTAAAGAATTGCACATGTAAGAATTATTCCCAGTGTATTATTATAGTAATCGCTATAAATTGAAAAAAATTTAGAGATAAAACCCCATAAAATAATTTGTATAGTTGGCCAATAAATTAAATCCAAAACTCTTGGTAATGAACTTTTGATAAGATAAAAATGTCTTAGGAAAAGACCATACATTCTATTTAAATTCATATTACCTCTCTTGTTAATTTTAAAAAAACTTCCTCCATATTTTTTCGACCATGTTTACTAATTAATTCACTAGTAGTTCCTTGATCAATTATAGATCCTCTATTCATCATAAGAACTGACGAACATAGCCTTTCAACTTCTGACATATTATGTGAAGCAAGCAGAATAGAAGTTTCTTTTTCTCTTTGATATTCTTCTAAAAAACTTCTTACAAAATCTCCTGTTTCAGGATCGAGAGAAGCTGTTGGTTCATCAAGAAGCAACACAGAAGGGTCATTGATAATTGATTTGGCTAGACTGACTCTGTTTTTTTGTCCTGAAGAAAGTTCTCCTGTGATTTTATTTATAAATTCATTAAGTCTTAATTTCTCACATAAATATTCAATTTTAGTTTTGAGTTTTTTAACATCATAAAGTCTTCCATAAACCTCAAGATTTTGTTTAACAGTTAATTTTTTTGGCAACTCAATATATGGAGATATAAAATTTAGCTCATTTAATAGCTCCACTCTATGATTTTCAATTTCTAAACCTTTAATCAACACTTTACCTTTTGTAGGTTTAAGTAAACCTAAAATCATACCGATAGTAGTAGTTTTGCCACAACCATTAGGACCTAGGATTCCAATAATTTCATTCCGATTTAATTTGAAAGAAACATTTTTAACAGCTTCTTTTGTATTGTAATTTTTCGACAAATTTATTATTTCAAGAGGATTATACATTAAATTTTGAAGCTCTCATTAGTCTATCATTTATAGTTTTACCTAATCCTTTATTTGGAATTTTACTGACAGCTATAGATTTATAATTATTTTTTTTAATTTTTCTTAAAGTACTATATAAATTTTTTGCAGCTTCTTTTAAATTACCTTTTTTTGATAGAAAATAGTAGTTTACTTTATTTATTTTCTTTTTTTTAATTAATAAATAAGCTTCATCTTTTCTAATTTCTTTAACGTTTAATCTTATTGGGATACCAGGGGAATAATGAGTTTTTGATTGACCAGGTGCAGAAATTTTAGAAGGATTGATATTGTATGATATTTTTTTTCTTAATATTTTTTGAATAGTTTTAATTTCTAAACCACCCAATCTTAAAATTTTTGGTTTTTTTCTAAGATCAATAATTGTTGACTCAATACCAATAGATGATTTTCCACCTTCAAGTATATATTTAATCTTATTACCGAAATCATCTTTTACATCTGTAGAAGTCACGGCACTTACTCTTGAGGAAATATTGGCACTGGGAGCTGCAATGGGAAATTTAAGTTCTTTTAACAACTTTCTTGTAACCGGATGTTTTGGAAATCTTACAGCAAGTGAGGTATTTTCATTTGTCGCAATTTCTGAAATTTTCGAGTTTTTTTTCAAGTTTAAAATAAATGTTATAGGTCCAGGACAAAACTTTTTATATAGTTTGGAAAAATTGTCATTTAAACTACAATCCTCTCTGACCTTTTTTAAATCGTAGTAATGAATTATAAGGGGGTTATTTTTTGGCCTCTTTTTTAATTTAAATATTTTTCTACATGCAGAATCAGAATAAGCATTTCCTGCTAATCCATAAACAGTTTCAGTAGGTATAGCAACACACTCACTTTTATTTAAGAGATTTTTTGCTTTTTTAATATTTGCAAGATTAATTTTCATGTATTATTTGAGAGTATTATATGAAAGATAAAAATTTAACAAATAATTATGAATCTCTATCTCTACAGGAATTAACTATTGAGGCAAATAAAATGGTTGAGGATTTAGAAAACCAAAAAAATTTAGAAAATTCTTTAGAAAAATATCAAAATCTAGTTAAACTTAATAATATAATAGAAAAAAAATTTCAAAAAAACATTAAAGATATTAATGAAAAGACTAAAGAAAATATATCTAAATTAACCTTAAAAAAAAATGCAAAAAAAACTAAATAAAATTGCTAAAGATACAAACCTTTTTTTGAGAAGGTTTATTTCCAATCAAAAAAAAACAGAATTAATTATTGCTATGAAATATGGTTTATTTTCAGGAGGAAAAAAAATAAGATCAAAAATTTTAATTGATATTGGATCAATTTTTAAATTAGATTATAGATCACTAATCATTTTAGGTGCTGCGGTTGAATGTATTCATGCATACTCTTTGATACACGATGATTTACCCTGTATGGACGACGACTCAATAAGAAGAGGAAAAGCTTCAACACATATAAAATTTGGAGAGTCTACTGCAGTTTTAGCAGGTAATTCACTTTTAACTATGGCTTTTGAAATTTTAAGTCATAAAAATTTGAATATAAATGAAAAAATTAAAATTAGATTGATAAATAAAATCTCTGAAAGTTCTGGACATCTTGGAATAGCAGGTGGTCAATATTTAGACTTAAGTTATGAAAAGAAAAGAGTTTCAAAAAAAAAAATTATAGAAATGGAAATAAAAAAAACTGGAAAGCTATTCAGTTTTTGTTGTGCAGCACCATTAATAATTAAGAAAAAAAACAAAAAAGACATTAAAAAATTTGAAAATATAGGTGCTGATATTGGATTATTGTTTCAAGTTGCTGATGACCTAATTGATTTTGAGGGTAATTCATTAATAGCTGGAAAAAAAACAGGCAAAGATAAAAAAAAGGGAAAAGCAACTCTAATTAGTTTACTAGGATATAAAAATACTATTAAATATGCTAATAGTTTAATTTTAAAAATAAATAACAAATTAAAAAAATATGGTTCTAAATCTAAAAATTTATCAGAATCACTTAATTATATTTTGAATAGAAAAAAATGAAAAAAATTCATGAGTTTTTAGATCAGATAAATTTTCCCTCAGACTTAAAAAAAGTTCCTGAGTCTAAGTTACAAAAAGTAGCTAATGAATTAAGAGAAGAAATTATTGATGTTGTGTCTGTTACAGGTGGACATTTAGGAGCGAGCCTTGGAGTTGTGGAATTAAGTGTTGCTCTTCATTATATTTTTAACACACCCAATGATAAGTTAATTTGGGACGTAGGTCACCAATGTTATCCGCATAAAATTTTAACTGGTAGAAAAGATAAAATTAGAACATTGAGACAAGGTGGTGGTCTTTCTGGTTTCACAAAAAGATTAGAAAGTGAATATGATCCTTTTGGTGCAGCACACAGTTCAACTTCAATCTCATCAGCTTTAGGTATCGCAGAAGCTAATAAACTTTCCAATAAATCAGATAACGTAGTTGCAGTAATCGGTGATGGGGCAATTAGTGCAGGAATGGCCTATGAAGCCATGAACAATGCAGGTGCCTCAAAAACTAAAATGATTGTAATTTTAAATGATAACGATATGTCAATTGCTCGACCTGTAGGAGCTATGAGTACTTATTTAGCAAAAATTTTTTCAGGTAAGATTTATTTTAGTTTAAGAGAGACAATTAAGTTGATTACCTCAGCATTTTCAAAAAGATTTACTGCAAAAGCTGGCAAAGCTGAGGATTTACTTAGATCAGCTGTAACAGGTGGAACTCTATTTAGTTCACTTGGTTTTTATTATATTGGTCCTATAGATGGGCACGATTTAAATTCTTTAATACCAATCCTCAAAAATGCGAGAGATTCTAAGCACGAAGGACCAATTTTGATACATATTAAAACAAAAAAAGGAAAGGGTTATACTTTTGCAGAAGAAGCAAAAGATAATTATCATGGAGTATCTAAATTTAATATTAAGACAGGAGAACAGCTTAAAAGTTCAAGTAAAATACCTTCATATACCAAGGTTTTTGCAAACACTTTAGTTCAACATGCCAAGAAAGATAGTAAAATTGTTGCTATAACTGCGGCTATGCCTGATGGAACTGGTCTTGATATTTTTCGTAAAGAATTTCCAGATAGAACATTTGATGTTGGAATTGCTGAGCAACATGCGGTCACATTTGCTGCAGGTTTAGCTACTGAAAATTTTAAACCATACACTGCAATTTATTCCACATTTCTTCAAAGAGCTTATGATCAAGTAGTTCATGATGTTGCAATTCAAAAATTACCTGTAAGATTTGCGATAGATAGAGCAGGATTAGTCGGTGCTGATGGACCCACTCATGCTGGAAGTTTTGATACAACTTATTTAACTACTTTACCAAATTTTATTGTGATGGCTGCAAGTGATGAAGCTGAACTAGTGAGAATGATAAATACCTCGACTGATATTAATGATAGACCATGTGCGTTTAGGTATCCAAGAGGGACAGGACTTGGTTGTGTTTTACCTTCTATTAGTGAAAAAATTGAGATAGGTAAATCTAAAATTATCAAAGAAGGAAAAAAACTAGCTATTCTAAACTTTGGTGCAAGATTAAATGAAACTTTAAAAGCTGCAGAAAATTTAATTAAAAAAGGGATAAATATTACAGTTGTTGATGCTAGATTTGCCAAACCTCTAGATGAAAATTTAATTTGGCAACTGGCCACTACTCATGAAGCAATTATGACTATCGAAGAAGGTTCAATAGGAGGTTTTGGTTCTCACGTTGTAAATTTTTTAACAAAAAAAGGTTTGATGGACTCTAATTTAAAATTTAGATCTTTGACATTACCAGATATTTTTATTGATCAAGATACTCCTGATAATATGTATAAGTTTGCAAATCTAGATTCTGATTCTATTGAAGAGAAGGTTTTGGATTTACTTAACTCAAATATAGTTCTGCAAAAACAAAAATGATCAAATTAATCACATTGGGCTTTATTCATTAGATAATGATCTAATAAAACACATGAAAGCATTGCCTCACCAACTGGCACAGCTCTGATGCCCACACAAGGATCATGTCTACCAGTTACAGATATTTTGGTATTTTTTCCAAATTTATTTATCGTTTTTCTACTTTTTAAAATTGAAGATGTTGGTTTTACTGCAAAACTAACAACTATTTCTTGCCCAGAGGAGATACCACCAAGTATTCCACCTGCATTGTTTGAACTAAATTTCATCTTTTTATCATTTTGTGAAATTTCATCAGAATTTTCTTCACCAGATAATTGAGCAGAATTCATGCCTGATCCAATATTCACTCCTTTAACTGCATTTATACTCATCATTGCAGACGCAATATCAGAGTCCAACTTTGAATAAATGGGCGCACCTAAACCTGCAGGAACTCCGTTGGCCCTAACTTCAATCACCGCTCCACAGGATGATCCTGCTTTCCTTATACTTAACAAATATTT